>JBEBDG010000013.1:0-19818 GCA_041157165.1 Bacteroidota bacterium | reverse complement strand
GTTGTGAGATCGTCCTTATCAATCCAGACATAACTTTTGCCGTCAAATTTTTCAAGTTTTAAATAACTAGACCATGCGCCTTTACTGACAAAACATCCAGCTTCAAAACCACCACGACTTTTGAAAGATACCTCGGTGTAATCAGTTGGGACGGTCAGCATTACTTTGTCTTGCATAAGTTTAATTGACTTCATTAAACCATCAATTTCATCGGTATCAAGTACTGCGGTTTTTGTATCAGTTGAGTAACTAGAAACAACATCATAACTCAATTTCAATGCTTTGGTTTTTGTGTTCGAGATTAAATCAGTGTATTCAATGACTTGCATTTCACATTTCTTAATAGTCCCAATTGGCAAAAATACTTTTTGAATGAGTGTTCCAGACTTTGCCGAAAATTGCTCGGCGTTGCTTAACTGTTTGTCGTTGCTTTGTTGTCCAAAACCATTGATTCCAATCATTGAAATCATCAACATGACATAAATTTTCTTCATAATTTTTAAATTTTAATTGGATACAAATTTCAAGTTGGTCATTGACAATTCAAGTCATTCATTTTCAATGATTAAAATTTCACTGACAACTAAGGTCAAAGATTTGTTATCCAATTTCATTTTTTGCTTCTTTGTGCCGTCGTCAAGAAACAATATGTTAAATCAAAGGAAAATACTACGTGTATTACAATTTATCGCATACCTAGAACAAAGGCCGCCGAAAACGGTCAATCAATTATCGGATATGCTGGAAACTACAGAAAGAACCGTTTACCGTTATCTAGATCTCATAAGAGAATGTGGTTTTGATCTCCAACGTGATAAGTATTCACGATTCTTTATTCATGGTGAAAATGCCCAGGGTGTTCGCTTTAGTTCAGAAGAAGCCGAGTACCTTAAAGAACTTGTTCTAACCACTGGAAAACGCAATAAGCTTAAAGATTCAGTTCTCAGTAAAATCTATCTTGGTTCTGATATCAATATTGTAGCCGGACATTTGGTTAATGCAAAAAATGGTCGAATTGTTGAACGATTGGCTCAAGCCATTGCCGATAAGGAACAGGT
Organism: Bacteroidota bacterium; assembly: GCA_041157165.1. GTDB lineage: Bacteria > Bacteroidota > Bacteroidia > Cytophagales > Spirosomataceae > Sandaracinomonas. The sequence continues at coordinate 18,760 of JBEBDG010000013.1, read as the reverse complement.
AATCCTAAAGAGATACCATTCAATAAATTCAGAATCTATTTCAGATCGTTTGGTTGAGCCTTTTGGTTTTACAGATAACTACCATACAGTGATGGCTTTCGAGGTTGCCACTGAAAAGAATAAAACCTACCATTTGGATAGGATTACCGCCATCGAGTTAGTAGAAAAACCCTTTGCTTTTGAAGATAAACACGAACAACAAATCCCAGATGCCTTCGGGTTTAGTTTCTCAGGGAAGAAGCAAAATATTGACATTGAATTGACACTCAAAGAGTATTTGTTGTTGAAAGATGAGTATCCATTGACAATTCCGTTCATTAAATATAATCCTGTTTCTAAGAATTATAGACTATTAATTACAGTTAATGATTCTAGACCAATTGAACGCTTTATTAAAGGCCTGTAGAGCTATATTAAAATGAAATGATTTATTATCTTCACGGAAAAACATATAAATAAATGGATGCATTTATAACAAGAGAAAATGTTGTAAAACAATATAGAGAATATTTAAGTTCTTTTTTATCAATTGCGGATGAAAGAATTAAAGAAGAAGTCACAAAATCATTTGAAGGAAAAGGATTCATACCTGAACCACTAATACAGTTCAATCCTTCATTTCAACAGGGCGAAAGTTTAGAGGATCTTGAATTGTCAGGAGAGATCCATACGAGTGTTAAAACTGCTTTTGGAAAATACAACTTATATAAACATCAGGTTGAAGCACTTAGATTAGGAACTTCGGGAAAAGGATTTGTTGTAACCTCCGGTACAGGTTCAGGTAAATCATTAACATACTTAGCTACCATTTTCAATAATATTTTTCAAAAAGGGAATTCTAAAAATAAAGGTGTAAAAGCCATTTTAGTATACCCAATGAATGCTTTAATTAATTCCCAAGAAGAGGAAATTAAAAAGTATGCTCAAAATTTTGGAGGCTCTTTCCCTATAACTTTCGCGAAATATACAGGTCAAGAAGGGCAAGGTCATAGAGATTGGGTAAAGAGCGAACAGCCAGATATTATTTTGACCAATTATATGATGTTGGAATTGATAATGACGCGACAGTCTGAATCATGGTTGCGAGATTCTATTAAAAACAATCTTGAATTTCTTGTTTTCGATGAATTACACACGTATCGTGGTCGTCAAGGATCAGACGTCAGTTTGCTAGTTCGTAGAATAAAAAGTTGGTGTTCGAAAGAATTTGTGTGCATTGGAACCTCAGCAACTATGTCATCTGATGGAACTCCACTTGAGAAAAAACAAAAAGTTGCAGAAGTCGCAACAACCATCTTTGGTTTTAGTTATTCTCATGATGAAATAATTGGTGAATACTTGGAAACATGTACAAACGGAAAAAAATATACTCCATTTGAGCTAAGAAGTGCTATTGATCAAGGAATAGATCCGAACGGTGATGAACCAACTTTCATGGACCATCCTTTGACAAACTGGCTGGAAATCAATGTAGCTTTAAAAGATAACAATGGCACACTGGAAAGAGGAAAGCCAAGAACCTTGAATGAAATAGCGAATCAACTTAAAATCGAAACGGAACATGATTTAACAACCATCGAGAAAACTTTACAGGATCTTCTGCGTTGGACAGAGCATTTAAATGAAACAAATCGATTAACAGGAAACAGAAAAAGTTTCCTTCCTTTTCGTTTTCATCAGTTTATCTCACAAACTAGTACTGTTTCGGTTACTCTTGAATCCAGAAATCAACGTCATATTACAATTAAACCGGGTAGATATGTAAAAAATGATGGTGATGAAAAGTTACTCTATCCTGTACTTTTTAGTCGCTATTCTGGTTTTGATTTTATCTGTGTAAAAAAGGATGTAAACAACCAGGTTTTTCTGCCTCGAAATCCCGTTGAGCCAATAGATCCTCTTACAATGAAAGAAGCCAAAGGTGAAAATCTTCGAGAGGAAAACTTCTCTGAAGGTTATTTGATTTTGGATGATGGTGAAGATTTTTGGAATGAAGATCCTATCGAAATCGCACCTCCTGAATGGTTAAATACATCTGAAACGGAATTTAAACCTGCCTATAAATGGTTGATGCCTAAGCAGGTATATTTTAACTCAAAAGGCGAATATTCCGAAGACGCTGTATATCCCTTAAAAGGGTGGTTTATTCCTGTTAAACTACGCATTGATCCAACGGCTGGAGTAATCTATGAGGATTCAAAAATAAATGAGAGCACCAAGTTAATGAGTTTGGGTAATGAGGGTCGAAGCACAGCAACCACCATTATGTCATATGCTGTTGTTTCAGAGTTATTCAAACAGAATGAAGCAGTTGAAAATCAGAAACTCCTGAGCTTTACGGATAACAGACAAGATGCCTCGTTACAGGCAGGTCACTTCAACGACTTTCTTTCATCGGTTCGATTGAGATCGGGGCTTCATGTTGCCCTTGAAAACAATTCAAGTGGATTAGATGTACATAACATAGCCGACCGCGTTTTCGAAGAATTAAAACTCAAGGAGACAGATTATGCAAAAGACCCATCGACGAATCCTAAGTATCCAGATGAAGATAATGAGCGTGCATTAAAAACGTATTTATTGTACAGAATTTTTCAGGACTTAAAACGAGGATGGCGTTATACCTTGCCTAACTTGGAGCAAACAGCACTTTTAAGAGTTGAATACAAAAGATTGAAACAACTTGCTGCTGATGACGAGGAATTCAAACATATTCCGTTCTTGAATCAATTATTGACTGCTGATCGCGAAGAAATATTGACTCAGTTGCTTAATTTCTTCAGAACCAATTATGCCCTTAATCATAGAATTCTGTTAGACAATAAATCAGAAACCCAAATTCTTCTCAAGGACAAGTTAGATAGTAAAAAATTGTGGTCATTAGATCATAATGAAACCATTGATGCCCCAACATACATGGTTTCTGTAAGACCAGGTAGAAGTACTCAAAAGGGTATCTTTTTTGCCTCTATGGGATCAAGATCGAACATAGGAAAGTATTTCAAGCGAAAAATGCAGGAAGCCCAGTACCCGGTGATGTCGAAAGATGATTTTAAAGAGTTCATTGAAGCACTTTGTGATAAGTTGACTGACGTTAAAATCATGTCGCGAAAAGAAGGTTTGTTGGGAAGTGCAGGAGCAATAAATGGATATTTGCTTAAAACAGACTACATACAATGGTTCCCGGGAGATGGCGAAACAGTAGAAATAGATAAAACAAGATTTAACACCTATAGAAATCTGGAGCTAAAACCAAACGCTTATTTCCAAAACCTGTACAAAACAGATTTCTCAAAATTCTCCAAAGAGATCATTGGGCGCGAACATACCGGACAGCTGACCAGTGCAGATCGAATCGAGCGTGAGGATCAGTTTCGAAAGGGAGAAATATCATCTATGTTCTGCTCTCCCACAATGGAGCTTGGTATCGATATCGCCAACTTGAACATAGTTCACATGCGAAACGTACCACCAAACCCTGCAAACTATGCCCAGCGAAGTGGACGTGCCGGTCGAAGTGGACAGACAGCAGTTGTTTTCACGTATTGTTCAGCATGGTCTCCGCATGATCAGAATTATTTCAATGCTGCCGATACCATGGTTGCAGGTTCGGTTGCAGCTCCGCGAATAGATTTGAAAAACGAGGAACTGCTAACATCGCATTTTAACGCTTACCTGCTCATGGAGTTAGGGATCAAAGAACTCCATTCATCCGTTGCAGACATTTTGGATTTGTCAAATCCAGCCAGTATCCATGTGAAAGACTCCATCATAAGTTCCATTGAGAACAATTTGAAAATCTACAAAGATGCTTGGATTAACTCCTTCAAAAAAGTAGTGTTTTCTATGGAACCAGATTTGAACGATACTTGGTGGTACACCCAAGACTGGTACGGCAAAAAAGCTGATTCATTTGTGCGCCGTTTCAAAGAATCTTTCGTGCGATGGATTACTCTTTATTCTTCTGCCCTGAATATGATGAACAAAGCGCACGTCGTACAACAGGATCCAACACTCAAGTCTGAAAGTCCTCAAAAAAAGGAAGCCAATACACAGTATGCAGTCGCGAAAAAACAATTAGCTCTTCTAAAGAATGATTCGAATCAATCTATGAGTAATGAATCAGAGTTTTACATTTTCAGATACCTTGCTTCAGAAGGATTTTTACCTGGTTACAACTTCACGCGTTTACCAGTTCGCGCATTCATTGGATACAAGCACAACGATCAAGGCGAATATGTGTCGCGTCCAAGAGCAGTTGCGTTAAAGGAATTTGGTCCAATGAATACGATCTATCACAATGGTAGCAAATATAGAATCAATAGGATGACCGTTTTGGAAACGGAGTCTCTGCAGCGCAAGGTTAAAATATCTAACGAGACCGGATATGCATTTTTGGATGAGGAGGCAGAAACAGCAAATGTAGATCCCATCACCAGATCGCAATTGAAAAACGGAACGAATAGTGAATACAGAACAACCCTAATCGAGTTATCAGAAAGCGAGGGGATCCCTCAGGAACGTATTTCATGTATCGAAGAAGAAAGAAACTCTTCGGGTTACGAGATCGCCGAATACTTTAGATATCCCCAAGGTATTTCCAGTACTAAAAATGCAACAATCCAAAGTGGTGGGGTTGATTTGATGAACATGATCTACGGTCAATCAACTGAATTGATAAAAATCAACTGGAAATCCAAACGATCTCCTGCTGAAGGTTTTGCAATAGACAAACGAAATGGAAAATGGTTAACCCAGAAAGATCTGGAAAACCAAGAAACCATGGACAACAAAAAGGACGTATTGGTTTTCGTCCGTGACACTTCAGATACATTATACATCCAGCCATTATCTTCCTTGAATTTAAGACCTGATCAAGTAACCTCCTTGAGTTACGCGATTAAACGAGGTATTGAGCGTTTATTCCAAGTGGAAGAAAATGAAATTGGAGTTCGAGTAATGGGTACGATGGATAAACCAAATATATTGATATATGAAGCATCTGAGGGAAGTTTAGGTATTTTATCACAGCTCGTTCAAGAACCGGTACGTATGAAAGAACTGTTTACAGAAAGTTACCGTTATATGCACTTTGATCCAAACACAAGAGAGGAAACAGAATTGGGCAAATCATTGCCAAAGGCATCGTATCAGGATTTATTATCCTATTACAATCAGCGAGATCACGATATTCTGAATAGAAGAGAAATTAAAGAAGTCCTTGAGCAATTGATGGATTGTGACTATTCACCAAATCAAGGGTCTAATGATTACGATTCGCAGTACAAATACCTGAATGACAATTACGATCGAAATAGTGCTACTGAAAAACCATTTATAGAATACCTCTATAAGAACAAGCTTGCTCTTCCAGATAAGGCACAAGTGAACATGCCTGAGTTTTACATCAGTGCAGATTTTGTATACAATACGCAAGATGGGCCTATTGTAATCTTCTGTGACGGCAGCGTGCATGATGACGAGCGTGTAAAACTGAAGGATGGTCATCAAAGACAATTATTAAAAGATGCAGGATACGATATTGTTGTATGGCATTACACGGAGAACATTGAAGATCTGATGAAACGAAGAAAAGACATTTTTAGAAAAGTAATTTAAACATGAGTACAGCAACACAACACCAGCCTGGGACACTAATACGTTATCGAAACCGGGATTGGATGGTTCTACCGTCTGACGATTCAGATATTCTACGGATAAAACCATTAGGAGGATCTGAGGAGGAAGAGACCGCTGTATTCTTACCACTGAATCTACCATCTGAGAAAATTACGAGTGCTAGTTTCCCGGAACCAGAGCCTGATCAATTGGGAGATTTTGAAACGGCAAAGCTCCTATTTGATGCGTCCCGTTTGTCTTTCCGAAATTCGGCAGGACCGTTCAGATGCATGGGTAAATTATCCTTCCGACCAAGATCCTACCAATTGGTTCCATTGGTAATGGCTCTTAAGCAAGACACAGTAAGATTGATGATTGCGGATGATGTCGGAATTGGAAAGACCATTGAAGCATTGATAATTTTAAAAGAAATGATGGAGCGCGGAGAAGCTAAGAAGTTTGCTGTGATCTGCCCTCCTCATTTATGCGAACAATGGCAACAGGAGATCAAGGATAAACTCGATATTGAAGCTGAGATTATACGCTCTAGCACCGCTGCTAAATTGGATCGAATGATTCCAGATGATCAAAGTGTATTTCACCACATTCCCTTCCAGATCATTTCCATTGATTACATCAAATCGGATAAAAGAAGGGGAATCTTCATCAACGATTGTCCAGATTTCATAATCGTAGATGAAGCCCATACCTGTGCCTTACCAGAAGGGTCTAAAACAAAATCACAGCAGCAACGTCACAATTTATTATATGATATCGCAAAGGATCCAAAACGCAATTTGCTTTTACTTACGGCTACGCCTCATAGTGGAAAGGATTCCGAATTCACATCTCTTTTAGGACTGTTGAAACCTGAATTTGGTTCCTTGAACTTTGAAAATATTGAGCAAAAGGACAAAAAGAAATTAGCACAGTATTTCATACAGCGTAAAAGAGAAAATATCCGTAGATGGTTGAATGAAGAAACCGAATTTCCGGAACGCGATTCCAAAGAAATCGGATATGCGTTAACTCCTGAATATCAGTTGTTTTATCAAAATCTATTGCGCTTTGCCAGAGGAATCTCTTCAGCAGAAGCGGAATCTAAACAAGCACAATTGTTGCGTTCTTGGGCAGCGATCGCACTAATTAAAGGCGCTATGTCTAGCCCTGATATGGCTGTTGACATGTTGGAGCGTAGAAAGGAAAAACTCTTGTCAGGAGGTGAGGAAATAGAAACACCTTCACTAGAAGATACCCTATTCGAAGATTTGGAATTTTCATCCGATATACCACGTACAGATCTTATTGAAACATTAGATCTTGAAAGTGACGAAATCAAAGAATTGAGTGCGTTACAAAATGAAGCCCGATCATTGGCTCGTCCGGATATCGATCGAAAATTGGAGACCACGATCAAATTAATCAAGCAGTGGTTGAAAGAAGGTCACGATCCGATCATCTTCTGTCACTACATTTCCACGGCACATTATGTCAAAAAACGACTGGCAGAAGAGTTGCCTAAAAACGTGCGGATTGAAGCCATTACCTCTGAACTAGCTGACGACCAACGTCGAGAACAGATTGATCTTATGGGAAAATCTGAAGGTAGACGTGTATTGGTTGCCACCGACTGTTTAAGTGAAGGGATCAACTTGCAGGAATTTTTTACAGCAGTGTTACATTACGATTTACCATGGAACCCGAATCGTATTGAACAGCGTGAGGGTCGTGTAGATCGTTTCGGGCAAACGGCACCAGAAATCAAAACCTATGTCTTGTATGGTGAAGATAATGCTATGGATACTTTCGTCATGGAAGTATTAATCAAGAAAGTTAGAGAGATTCAGAAGTCAATTGGAGTATCGATCAATATTGGTGAGAACAGTAAATCGATCATGGCGGAAGCTGCTAAACGAATCCTCTTTGATGAAATGGCATCTGGAGTTCAGAAAAATCTATTTACAGGCACCGAGGAAACAGTGTCCAATGAATTGGAACTAGCCCGTAAAAAGGGTGAGAACTTGCGCAGTATCTTCGCTCATGAGACAATTGATCCGGAGGCCATTAAAAAAGACCTGGAAGCCGTTGATGAAGCAATTGGTGATGTAGAAACGGTTGCAGATTTCGTTCAAGGAGCCGTAACACAATTGGGAGGAGTTTGCAAATTCGACGGAGTTGGTTACATTTTGCAACCACAGAATTTACCTGCACATATTCGTCGTTTCTTCGGGAACGACCAACAAGTAAAAATAAGCTTTGTTTCACCTACGCCGAAAGGCTACAAATACATTGGTCGTAACCATTCATTTGTAGAGCAGTTGTGTCATTTCCTTTTGGCTATTGCTTTTGAACCGCATCCTGAATTTGGTAAAATGGCAAGAGTGAGTGAAATACAAACAGAAGCTGTTTCCTCGAGAACAGCGCTCATTATGTTCCGTGTGCGAAACGTTATCAAAGAAGTAGCAGCACATCGTGAATCTGTAGCGGAGGAAATGTATCTCTGGGGGTACAGATCAAATGCGGGTAACATGGAAACGCTCGAGTATTCCGAGGCAAAGAAATTATTGAAGGAAGCCAAAGCTCTTTCTAATTTACCGGTGGAGCGTCAAAAGCAAGATATTTTGGAGGAATTAAAACGCTTTGACAACATGAAGCCTCAGTTTATTGAACTGGCCAACCAACGCGCAGATAAATTGGTCGAAGCCCATGGTCGTTTTAAAGATCTGATTGGTGGTCGCCGCTATGAAAAAGCAACACCTGTTCTTCCTCCGGATGTAATGGGTGTCTACATATTAATGCCAAAACCAAAAGCCTTGTAAAACATGAACTACAGTGCAATAAACATACAGGGTAATATTGTTTCCAGTGAAATTCTGGAAAAAGTTAGAACAGAAGATATTCGCTACCAAAAAGCTTCTGATTTTGGAATGAACCCATCTGCATCTGTCCGTGATGAGATCAATCTAGCATGGAGTTTAGCAGTATCCAATTGGAATGCTTTTAAGTCGAAGCGTGAAAACCTGAGTGATACAGATTCAGGAACTGCCGAAACACGTCGTTACTGGATGCTACCCTTACTTCAGGTTCTAGGATATGAATTAACGACTTCAACAGCTGAGCTCATCAACGGAAAAACCTATGCGATCAGTCATCGTGCAACGAACAGAGATGGTTTTCCAATACATGTTGTTGGGGTAAATCAATCCTTGGACAAACGAGCTGAAAGTGGTGGAACACGACTCTCTCCTCATGCTTTGGTTCAAGAATACTTGAACAACAATGAACATATGTATGCTTTGGTTTCGAACGGGCGTTTCTTGCGTGTGTTGCGAGATGCTACACGACTCAGTCGTCTAAGCTACCTGGAATTTGATCTGGAGCAGATCATGGAAGAAGGCTTATACGTGGAATTTGCGCTCTTGTACCGTGTCATGCACGCTTCTCGAATGCCGGAAAAACAAGATAGTGGAGCAGAATGTTTCTTGGAGTTTTACCATCAGGAAGCGCTTGCATCAGGATCACGTATCCGTGAACGTTTGAGTGTTGCTGTAGAAAACTCCATTAAGGAATTGGCTAATGGGCTACTTCAAAACCCAAACAACCAAGAGCTTCGCGATAAAGTATTGAATCAGCAGATTTCATCCAAAGAGTATTACCTGCATACACTACGTTTAGTCTATCGAGTACTCTTCTTACTGGTGATCGAAGAGCGAAAATTAATCTACCCGGAAAAACGCGACGAAAAATTAAACCGCAAGCGATCGATTTACTACGAATTTTACAGCATTCAGCGCCTCACGAAACTGGCTGAAAAGCTTATATATGTAGATCCTCGCAAAACCGATCTCTGGCAATCTTTGATCACCACGTTTGCACTTTTTGAACACGAACAATTTGGAACGAAATTAGGCATCTCTCCGTTGGGTGCTGGAATTTTTTCTCCAGATGCTCTGGGAATCATTTCTCATCAATTCATTGATAACGAAACCCTATTGCGTGTTTTGCGCTACCTTGTGACTTTTGAAAACGAGCAAGGACAGCGGGTTCGTGTGAATTATGCTGATTTGGACGTAGAAGAATTCGGATCTGTGTACGAAGGTTTGTTGGATTACGACCCAGAAATCACAGATAACGCAGGCCAACCCATATTTGGATTTGTAAAGGGTGATGATCGCTCTTCCAGTGGTTCACATTACACACCCGAAGAATTGGTGCGCCCGCTGATCAAACATTCCTTGGATTACCTCATCGAAGACAAATTAAAAGAAGCGGATCCAGAAAAAGGATTGTTGTCATTAACTATCTGTGATGTAGCATGTGGTAGTGGACACATTTTGTTGTCCGCTGCACGTAGAGTTGGGTTTGAATTAGCCAAAGTACGCAGCAAAGAAGACCAACCAACACCGTCTGTTTTAAGGGTGGCGGTTAGAGATGTAATCCGTCATTGTATTTATGGTGTTGACTTAAACCCATTGGCGGTTGAATTGTGTAAGGTAGCCTTGTGGTTAGAAGCCCACGAACCGGGAGAGCCGCTCAATTTCTTGGATCACCATATCAAATGCGGTAATGCAATTGTTGGATTGGCACATGCAGAAGAATTGGAAAAAGGAATTGCATCAGAAGCATTTAAAACCTTACCTGGAGATGAAAAGGAAATTGCCGCTGCCTTCAAAAAACGTAATGATCAAGAGCAAAAGACAAGTGGTCAGTTGAGTACCTTTGATGTGGGCAAAGTAGATAACGAATTAAAAGATGTTCAAGGGGATTTCCTCAAATTTTCTCAACTTCCTGAAAACACCCCAGATCAAATAGCCCAAAAAGAAAAGGCCTACCAAGATCTCACAAACGGAAAGAAGTGGTGGCGTTTGAAAAACTTAGCCGACTTGCAGGTAGCACAATTCTTTATTCACAAAACATCAGGCAATAAAGAAAAGCTGACAACCCATAGTCAGTACATGACTTACTTAAAACAAGGAACCCAAATCTTTGACCGTGGTGCAAGCATGGCCATTAGCCAAGAGAAGCACTTCTTTCATTGGTTTTTGGAGTTTCCTGAGGTATTTCAAAATGGTGGTTTTGATTGTATTTTGGGAAATCCACCTTTTTTAGGTGGTGGAAAAATATCGACTTCTTATGGAGGCAATTTATTGAATTGGTTGTTCAGTAATTTTAAGGGTGCTTCCGGACTTGCAGATTTAGTTGTTTATTTTTTTAGAAGGAACTTTGTATTATTAAACAATGTTGGATATTTTTCCTGTATATCTACAAATACAATTTCACAAGGTGATACACGTTCGAGTGGTCTAGATATTATTACTTCGGATGGTGGGCAAATTATTTTTGCAAACAAAAATGTACGATGGCCTGGAATCGCTGCTGTGGAAGTCACATTATTATCTATTTCCAAGCAAACAAAAAGCTTTGAAAAAACACTAAATGACAAAAAAGTCGATTTCATCAATTCCTACCTTGAAGACAGTGAATTTAATTCGATAACCTATCAGCTTAAAGAAAATCAAGAAAAAAGCTTTCTAGGTACTGCAGTTCAGGGTGGAGGTTTTATTCTATCGAAGGATGAGGTAAAAATGTTTAATGTTGATCCATTTAATACTGAAGTAATTAAAAATTATTTAACAGGAGATGACATCAATTCTGATCCATTACAGAATTCTTCAAAATTTGTAATAGATTTCAGTGATTATTCAATTGAGAACGCAAAAAAATACACAAAGGTTTTCGAATTAGTTGAACAAAGAGTAAAACCTGAAAGAGATAAAAATAATCGAAAATCATATCGCGATTATTGGTGGCAATTTGGAGAAAAAAGACAAAAATTATATCAGTTACAAAAGGATCACGAAATAACGATTTTGTCGAGTAGGCTAACAAAACATCTTGTCTTCAGCGTTAGCAAAGAAACAAGAATTGTATTTTCAGATGCATTAGTTGCAATTTTAGATGATCGACCTACAGCATACCCTATATTAAGTTCAGTTTTTTTCAATGAATGGGCTTGGCGAAATGGATCGACTATGGGGACAGGAACATTAAGATTTAGTCCAACTGATTGTTTTGAAACTTTTCCTTTCGCGAAAGTTAACGATACACAATTAATAGATAGGCAATTTTCATTAGGCCAAAAATTAATAGAATTTAGAACGTCATTACTTAAAAACATTTACTTAGGACTAACCAAAACCTATAACCTTTTAAATAGCAGTGCCATCAAATTAAATATCACAAACAAAAATGATAAACAGATAGATTTCCTTATTAAACACATAGAAAAAACACCGAATACTATATCATTGGATGGTGCAATTAAAGGAATAATTGCACTACGAGAAATTCACAAAGATCTTGATGAAGCCGTATTAGAAGCCTACGGCTGGCACCAGGATGATCCCAAATGGGGTAAAGCCATTCAGTTGCGCCATGATTTTTACGAATTGGATTATTTGCCGGAGAATGATCGCGTGCGCTACACCATTCACCCGGAGGCGCGCAAAGAGGTGTTGAAACGTTTATTGCAACTCAACCATGAACGCTATGCAGAGGAAGTTGCTGCTGGATTGCATGATAAGAAGGGGGCAAAAAAGGATCTGAAGGAAAAGAAGCCAAAAACGCCTAAAAAGAACAATCCAGATGATGGCCGCATCCAACAAGTACTCTTCCCAGAAACGGATTTGTTTAATCCAGAATCAGAGCAAGTCAACAGTCCGTCACCATCAGGTAAAAAGATCGTGAAAGTGGGTTCTGTTGTTTGGCTGAAAGCAGCAGATGGTAAAGAAATTAAAATTGCCTGTGGCGCCAGGGTGTCTGATGCTCAATTCATGAACGCTGAAAGTGCACTTGTGAAAGCGTTGTTAGGTAAAAGTGAAGGAGATGAGATCGATTTTGGTAATGGATTTGAGATTCTCAAAATAAATTAAGATTATGAACGCATTTGAAAATTTTAAGCAAAATGTTGCTGCTCTATGTCTAGATGAAGGCAAAAAACTTGGTTTATGTTACTTTTCAGGTTGTCTTGGTGCAGTTAACTCTTGGACAAAAAATGATGACAAAATTATTCGTTCCTTGGAATTTAAAAGCAACTTACCAAGTAAAACGGATGTAGGTGAATCATATGGAAAAGGGGAAGCAGCTTGGTTGTTAATGGAGCTTTTTCGATGTGCATATTCATTGGATAATTCAACTCATAAACCGTCAGAAGATAAAAATGATATAGATTACGAAGCTTATTTTATCCTACTTGAAAATAAGAATAATTATACAGATAAAGAATTAAATATTTATCTGACATTCCCAAATACTGATAAAGAAAATGATAATTTTCAAAGAAGTATCACTTTATTTAGGATTATAGGTTACATATTGGACAATCTTGAGGTTACTACTGAGGAAGAAGCATTTCAATTAGGAATTTATCATTTTAACTATTGGTATAGCACAGCTTTTACTACAAATTTTGAATCTTTTTTTACATCTGTACTTAAGTGTAATGTAATGCCAAGTGTTTTTGCAGATGTAATAAATTCTATCCCTAATCCAGAATTTATGAGGTCAAAATCAGAAATTTGGCTATTCTCAAAAGAACTAGATAATCGAATAAAAGATACTAAATATGAATTGGATTTAGCCACAATGCAATGGATATGGGGGCTTCACAATTTTATTTTTTACGAACAAGGTAAAGGGCCCAATATTTTAAGGGAAAAATATAAAGACAATGAAGGATTTAAATTAATGTTATCTGATATTTTTCGAAGTATAAATGAATACGGAAAAATCAATCCAATCAATTCAAAAAATTATAAGTTTCACAACTTATTTAACGATGATCAGCTTTGGGAAAAGTTTTGTGGAATAACAAATTATAAAGTCAAGGAAGATTTCGGTACTCACGAAATTCTAGAATTTGATAATCAGGGAGAATTCTTTTCATTTTATTCGTATCGGTTTATTCATGCAATGATGCTTTTTCTCAAAAGAAAAAAGAAATTTTTGTTTTTCAGTTATTGATTACAATATCTTATAGAAAAACGTATTAGCGTTAAATTTTTTTAAATTAAATAAACTCAAAATAATATAATTGAATTCACAAATTTCATTTCTTCTCGGTGCTGGTTTTTCAGCAAACGCAGGATATCCTGTAGGGCAAAAGTTAAATGAAATGTTGATAAAATCAGGTGATTTGAATTTAGCATTTCATACTTCAGGTCAGTTAATTCCTCCTATAGATGGAGTCAGACAATCGATTGGTTTTTCAACTTCTGGTGATTTTACATTAACATTCTTAATTGAACTAATTCAGCATTACAATTGTCAAATTAAACCTTTCGACTACGAAGAGTTTTATGATTTTCTTTTATTAGATGCTGAATCTGATCAAAATGTTCAAAAACTTGCAAAATCACATTCCAATTCAAATGATGGAGGAACCGATTTAATCCGTGGTTCCATTACCATCCTAAATCAAATTGTTAATTATCTTCTTAAAGATATTGATGGGAAAAACAATTATGAAAATGCTGGTTACTTCATGAAGCCTCTTTTTAATGGATACACTGGTTTTCTCAATTGTGTTGAAAATTTAAAAATTGATAATATTTTACACTTTCATACTTTAAATCATGATGTTTATTTTGAGAGGCTTAATCGAACGGAGTGGTTTGGGGGAGAGTTATGCGATGGTTTTGAAGAGCTTGGCTCACCTTATTATGGCAAACTAATTGTTGAAAGCCGTGAACATATGTCACGTTTAATGTACTACACAGGAAAATATCCTTCCAACCTCAGACTATATAAGCTTCATGGAAGTTTGGATTATTTAATGTTTCATACTCCAGAAGGCGGATCGTTACTGCCCGAAAATTATATAAAACACAAATGGGGCATCGGATATACTAATCTTTACAAAGAAATTCAGGGTAAAAATGGCTTAGAATACTTTAATGATTGGGTTAATATCCATCCTGATTTCTTGACTGGAACCACTTCTAAAATTGAACGATACAAAGAGCCAACGCTCTTCAAGAGATTGTTTGAATTATTTAAGGAAAATCTTAAGAATTCAGATGCATTGATCATCATTGGATACGGTGGTAAGGATATTGAAGTAAATAGAATATTAACCTCTTACTTTGATTTTAGAAATAAAAAAGTAAAAATTATTGATCCGAATCCCAATCAAAAACTTTTAGAGTTAGGGAAATCTTTAAATGCTGATTTTATAAAAACAAACTTGAATGATCTGTTAAATAGCGAGCTAAACTAAAATTCAAATTATCAATGCAAACACAAAAATATTCCGTTAACCAACACCTTATCGAAACCCTTTTAGTTTGGGTCAAAAGCGGTGAGATTGCCATACCTGAAATTCAGCGTCCGTTCGTGTGGGATTCTTCCAAAGTCCGTGATTTGATGGATAGCTTGTACCAAGGATATCCTGTGGGTTACGTAATAACATGGAGAAATCCGAATGTACGCTTGAAGGACGGAAGTACTGCTGAAGGCAAAAAAGTTTTGATAGATGGGCAGCAACGCATAACAGCTTTAACTGCTGCCATTTTGGGTGATTCTGTAGTTAACAAAGAATACAAACGTATTCGAATAAAAATTGCATTTAACCCAATTGAGGAAAAGTTTGACGTTCAAACTCCCGTCATATTAAAAGATAAGACTTGGATTCCTGATATTTCAGAGGTCTTGAACGGAACAGTACATTCATATGGGTATATAAAGACCTATTTGCAAAATAATCCTGATGTTGATCAAGATAAAGTAGTTGAGGCAATCAATAATTTGTTCAACCTTACCAAGAAACAAATTGGATTAATAGACCTTGCAGGAGATTTGGATATTGAAACGGTTACGGAAATATTTATCCGAATCAATTCCAAAGGGGTTGTTTTGAGTCAGGCTGATTTTGCGATGAGTAAAATCGCTGCAAATGACAACTATGGAGGTCAAGAATTACGCAAAGCAATTGATTATTTCAGCCACTTAGCAGTAGCACCGGAGTTTTATCAGTTCATCAAAGACAATGATGCGGAGTTTGCAAAAACAGACTATTTCCTAAAGATGGCTTGGCTGCGTTCTGAAAATGAGGATTTATATGATCCCTCATATACGGACGTACTTCGTGTAGCATTTACTTCACAATTCAATCGAGGTAAATTATCTGATTTAGTGAGTTTATTGTCAGGTCGCAACTTTGAAACACGAACTTTTGAAGAGCAAATTGCAAAAGAATCTTTTGAAAAATTAAGTACAGGTATCGGTCAATTCATCAATGAAACGAATTTCAAACGTTTCATCATGATTATTAAATCAGCTGGATTTATTTCGCCGAAATTGATTCGTGCTCAAAACGCCTTGAACTTTGCATATATCTTATTTTTAAAGCTTCGTGAGAAAGGAGAAAATCCTGCAAACATTGAAAAGTATGTTCGCCGTTGGTTTGTTTTATCCTTATTGACTGGGCGTTATTCGGGTTCCGCAGAATCAAGTATTGATTATGATAGTAAACAAATTGCCAATAAACCATTTGACCAATTCTTAGAAGAGGTAGAAATGGCTGATCTTTCCGATGCTTTTTGGAATGCATCTTTGATTCAAAGTTTAGATTCATTCTCAAGCGGCAGTCCTTACTTTTTAGTTTACTTGGCAAGTCAAGCCAAAGCAAATGATAAAGGGTTACTCTCTAAGGAAATTACTGTTGGTGATCTAATTACATATAGAGGTGATATCCACCATATTTTTCCGCGTGATTTTCTAAAGAAACATGGAATGGCGAGAGGAAAATACAACCAAATTGCAAATTACGTTTATATGCAACAAGAGGTAAATATTGCAGTTGGAAATAAAGCCCCTGATGCTTATTTTTCCGAAGTACTTGAGCAATGTCATGGAGGCGCATTGAAATATGGAGGTATTTCTTCACTAGATGAATTACATGAGAATTTGAAATCCAACTGTGTTCCTGAATCGATATTTACAATGACATTAGATCATTATGATGAGTTTCTAAAGGAGCGCAGAAAACTTATGGCAGAGAAAATGAAAGAATATTATTTTAGTTTGTGATGAAATTCGGATTCCGCATACCTTCCATAAAAAAACGAATTGCAGCGCGCACATCATTGAAAAGAGTTGTTCGTCACAATTTAGGTTTCAAAGCACCAAAAGGTTTGGGTTGGATCACTGATCCCAAGAAAGCCATGTACAATAAAGTGTACAATAAAACTTCAAGAGGTTGTCTCGTACAACTAATTCTTGTATTTTCAATTGGATTTATAGGTTTATCTGTTCCTTCATGTGATTTGAAAAGATCTGATTCAGCAGGAGGTACTTACGTTAAGCCGACAATTACAAGAACAGGTAAATTCAGAAAAGGATATGTTAGAAAGAGTGTCAGTACTAACAAGAATGCGATAAGAAATCAAAATCGATCTCGTTATTATTATAAAACTCGAGGAAAATATCGAAGAAGATTGAATTAATAATCAATTCTATTTGAAATAACTCAGAAAAAACAAAGCCCCACAGGAAAACCGTGGGACTTTTACCAGAAAAGGGGGCATAAACTGGTAATTCCGTTGGAAATATTTAGGAATCCGTGGGAATTTTGTTAGATAATCATGGAAACAAGTCGGTATTCCAAGGAATTATCAGGGTTTTTCTCAATGATTTCTTTATCTCTCATGAATTTGACATAGGATCTTGCGGTTCTTTCCTTTACATCCATACTTTCCATCAATGCTTTATTGAGGTTTTGATTTGAAATGAATCCTTTGTTCTTGAATATTTCATTCGCTACTTCAATTAACTCGTTGGTTTTTCTAATTTCAGAATCTTCTTTGCTCTTTTCTCCAAGGTAAACATGTCGACCTTCGGATTTATTCCAGCCAAATTGCATCATTGGTACATCTAATGGGGAACCATCACGAACTTTCAGCGCTTTAACAACACTACAATTGTTGTTATCATCTTTTTCAATGAGCAGAATTCCGGCTGCTTTCCTTTGTACTTCAGAACCTAGGTGTCCTCTTAACTTCATTCCGGAAGGGGCGAGGTGAAGGACACAAATTATAACAGTATTGTAAATGGCTGCCATCCTGAAAAGTTCCTCAACAAGTTTTACAGAACTTTCTTCATCATTTACAGCTCCTAGCAAGTCAGCTATTCCATCAATTACTACGACATGAATACCTCCGTGCTCATAAAAAAAACGATCCATTGATTCAAGAATCAAATTCATCCGTTCACTTCTTGAAATTCCTACCAAGCAAAATGCTTTAAACCATAGAGGAGGTTTTTCTTGGGATGATCTCTTGATGATGTAAGTAAGGTTTTTGTAGAGTTGGAATTCAGATTGCTCAGTATCATACAGTAGAACGGCCTTTCCTTCCAAATTCTCTTTAATTGTTGTACCTAGGGTATCAATTTCAATTTCACTAGGTTTAATTGCACCCGATAAAATGCCACCTAAATAGTTTGTTTTTCCACTTCCTTCTGATCCGGCAACGCAAATGATATTACCAGGCGTTCCAATTGTAACATCGTTTATTGTTATCAATGGCTCTGGTGCTACAGGCGGATTCTCAAAATCAATTTCACAGCTTTTCATGACAGAAATAGTGTCTTCATATAGTTGATCTAACATTTCACGAAAAAGCATCATGAGGTCTTCTGCTGAATGTTTCATGCGAAAGAAGTCCGAGATGTCTTTTTGCGTTTTTTCTCCGGATAGGGGCAGTAAAAGACTTTTTAGTTGATACTCTTTTAGATCCTTAGTGAGCTTAGCCATTGAAGCTTTTCCTGTTTCATCAACGTCATAAAGTAAAGTGATGTGTTTAAATCGATAGCCCAAGCCTCTGATAATGTTTTTGGGTATGTGAGCCGTTTCACTATTAAAGCAAATCGCATGAAATCCATGAGAGACAAGACTTAGCACATCTTTTTCTCCACCCGTAATAAATAAAACATCGCCTCTAATAGGCAGCTGATCAAATCCAAATACATAGTTCTCTGTGACCTCACCAGTGTATAAGAAGCGAAGCTTTGAAAATGGACGATAAAACTTTGTATGTCTTCGACCATTGTAGCCAAACATAGGTTGTTCAAAGGTGCTTCCAAG
>JBEBDG010000012.1:0-19935 GCA_041157165.1 Bacteroidota bacterium | reverse complement strand
TGATCGTCGAAAAACGAGAACAATTTCAAAGTGACGCAAAAGAAATCATTACCAATATTCCTTTAAGTATCGAATTCAAGGGAATAAAAAATACAATCCCTCAAATGGGTGACAAAAAGAAATTACTTGAAATGTCACTCAAAAATGTTCTTTACTTTAAAAAAGAGAAAGCCGATAGAAAAGCTTCAGAGGAAAGTGGTGGAGACAGAAAAAAAAGAATTCTACTTACTTTAAAAAACGATCTACAATTAAAACAAATACCTATTCATATTGAATGCTTTGATAATTCAAACTTACAAGGCACTAATCCCGTTTCAGCAATGGTTTGTTTTAAAAATGCATCTGCTTCAAAAAAAGATTATAGAATTTTTACTCCAAGAACCGTTGAAGGACCCAATGATTTTGCGACCATGAAGGAAGTTGTTTTTAGGAGATATAGTCGCTTGATCGAGGAAGAAGCTGATCTACCCCAACTAATTATTATTGATGGAGGAAAAGGGCAACTTAGTGCAGCCAGTGAGGCACTTAAAGAATTGAACTTATACGGACAAATTCCAATCATTGGAATTGCAAAAAGATTAGAAGAAATCTATTTCCCAGAAGATTCATTGCCAATTTATATCGATAAAAAATCCGAATCGTTAAAACTAATTCAACAATTAAGAGATGAAGCTCATCGATTCGGAATCACCGCTCATAGGAATAAGAGAAGCAAGAACTTTTTAATTAGTCAATTGGAAGAAATGGAGGGGATTGGAAAACTAACCGCTCAAAAACTATTCAAACATTTTGGTACCATCAAAAATATGTTGGAGGCATCAGACGAAGAATTAGAAAGGGTTTTAGGCAAGGCAAAGACCATTAAATTTAAAAAAGATTTAGAGAAGATTTTTTTAAGCTAAAAAGCATTTAAACTTTCTCATTTTCCATCTTATGTTTTTGATTCCTGTAAACCATTAGGATAATGGCGAGGGCAATTGCGATTTCACAAACTCCAATGACTAGGACGAATAAAGAAAACATGAGCCCTTGTTGCTCCTGATCTCCTCGGTTGAATGCTGCAAAATTCAAATTTGCTGCAGCTAAAATTAACTCAATACCCATTAAAACAAAAAGAGTATTTCTTTTGAGCAAAATGATTCCCAAACCCATAGAAAATATAAAGGCAGAGACCATCCAAAATGCATTTATCGATATATCATTCATCCTTTTTAGCAATAAATGCTGCACCTACTAGAGCTACCAATAAAAATATACCCACCAACTCGAACATAAAACTGTATTGAGTTGTAAATAAAAATCCAACCTGACGAATCTTACTTTCGTCACCAGAAAGAATTTGAGTTGGTAAATTTGACATTTCAATTAATTTATACCAACCAAAAATAACGGCAGTTACGACTAGCAATGGAAATAATTTCGAATTTTCAGAAACTCTTATTTGGTTTTGTTTAGAATCATCACGTTGCTGGGTAAGCATGATACCAAATAAAATCAAAATCATAACCCCTCCCACATAAATCATCAGATGGGACACCGCCAATACATCTGCTTTTGCCAATACAAACAAACCCGCCAATCCAAACATCGTCAAAAATAATAACATAGCCGCATGCAACAAATTTTTTGTAATCAACATGCCTACCGCTGAACCACATGCAATTAACGCCAAAACAAGAAATGCAATTGAATCAATCATTTGTTGTATTATCTGTATTTGGTTTTGGGATTTTAGGTTTAAAAGAAGGTTTAAAAGCAGGTTTCGGCTTATCCATTTCTTGTTTTACCTCACCTTCTTCAGATTTTTCACTAATCACCTCTTCCGTTTTTACATTTTCTTTTTTGATAATCGGTTTAAAAGCTGGTTTAAAGCCCGGCTTAAAAGCGGGTTTACCTTTCACTTCATTTGGTTCATTATTTTCAATTGGACCATTTGATTCAGTAAGCAAAACCTCATTTTGCTCATTTTGAACTTTCTTTGCTGCTTCTTTTTCGGCTACAAACTGTTCATACAAGCGTCTTTTTTCTTCTGCCTCCTCCGGACTCAAATTACTGTAATGAAATAAATGATCTTTTACATCATATGTTGAAAAGTCATATTCAGAAGTCATCGTCAAACATTCAGTCGGACATACCGTTGTACATAATCCACAAAAACAACATTTCGACATATCAATATCGAATTTGGCTGCATATAATCGGATGGGAGACCCATCAGAGGCATAGCCCACTAAACCAGTTGCTTTTATGGGATCAATTTCAATACAGTCAACAGGGCAGATTTTTACACATTTATCACAAACGATACAATCCTCCATTACGTTATCCAATTGATATCGTCCTCTATCAGGAATTTCAATTTGTTCTGCAGGATATTGTGTCGTGAAAACACCTTCATTACTTTTAAAATAATTTGGGTCTTTCACATCATGAATTGTTCTTTGCTTTTTAGCAGCCCATAAGTGCTGCCAAGTAAGTGCCATACCCTTCTGAGTGGAAATAAGAGCATTCCAAATTTGATCAAGATATGTATTAAATGCCCCCATTAGAAATAAATTGCTGGGAAGGTAGTTGGATCGGACTCTCTCAAAATTTCATATACCTTGTCGACAACATTTTCAACATTAGGCTTTGAAAAATAATCACCATCTGAACTATAGGCAGGACGATGAGGTGCAGCTGCTAAACAAGCAGCAGGGCTATCTAACCATTCAAATGCTCCTTGATTGTCTAGAACTTCTTGCATCATGTAAGCTGAGGCTCCACCAGGCATATCTTCATCTATGAAAACCACTCGATGGGTTTTTTGTATAGATGTTAAAATATTTCTTGGTAAATCAAAAGGCAAAAGTGTTTGAACGTCTATGACCTCTACAGAAATTCCCATGTCATTCAATTGCTCAGCTGCTTCCATAACAATTCTACACATCGAACCATAGGTAACCAAAGTAATGTCTGTACCCTCTCTCAAAATTTCCGGAACTCCTAAAGGAATTTTTATTTCATCCAAATTTTCAGGAAGAGGTTCTTTTAATCGATAACCGTTTAGGCATTCTATCATTAATGCAGGATCATCTCCTTCTAAAAGGGTTCGATACATCCCTACTGCCTGAGTCATATTTCTAGGAACGCAAAAATGTACTCCTCTTAAACAATGTATAAGGGTTGCCATCGGACTACCTGAATGCCAAATCCCTTCCAAACGATGACCTCTTGTTCGAACAATCATTGGTGCTTTTTGTCCTCCAGCCGTACGATAATGCATACAAGCCCAGTCGTCTGATAATAATTGTAAAGGATAAAATATATAGTCCAAGTATTGGATTTCCACTATTGGTCGCAAACCACGCATGGAAGCCCCTATTCCTTGGCCAACAATTGTCATTTCGCGAATTCCGGTGTCAGTAATTTGAAGTTCCCCAAATTTTTCTTGCAATCCAGCCAATGTTTGATTTACATCTCCAATTTTACCCACATCTTCCCCTAATACAAACACTCGTGGATCTTGTAAAAAGGATAAAAATCCTCTATTTATTATTTCCCTACCATCTACTAAAACGGTTTCTTTTCCATAATTGGGTTGAATTGCTTTTATTTTAAGTGGTGATTTATCGGATTCACTCAATTGATGAGAGCTAAATCTTCTGCGATTTCTCTCCTCTAAATCATTCAACCATTTTCTTAGTAATTTAACTGCAGGCCCTTGATAAAATCGAAATATGCGTAATGTTTTTCTACCTGCACGAACCAAATCAGAAAATATTGGATAAGTGAGTTGTGATAATTCATCAATTATTGGCTGAATTAGTTCAGGCTGATTAGTTGATTCCAATAAGCTTTTTGCTATTCGCAAAAATCCCTTTTTATCTACATCAATTGAAGCCATATAAGAGGCGAAAGCCTCTTTTTGATATTTTCTTGCCATTAAAATGGCGTCTGAATCTATTTTTTGTAATTGCTCCTCTGTGGCAAAACCTTTTTCTATAATCCATTTTCTAAAGAGCACATTACAATCCATTTCTACCTCCCACGACAATCTATCTGTAGACTTATACCTTTCATGAGATCCAGAAGCAGAATGACCTTGTTGTTGGGTACATTCCTCAACATGCACTAAGCAAGGTACAGAATGCTCTCTCGCTAAATAAACAGCCTTCTGATAGGCCTCTAATAAGCCTGGATAATCCCAGGCCTTCACCCGGATAATTTCTAAGCCATTTTCCTGCTCGTTACGTTGATAACCAGCTAAAGATTTAGAAATAGAATTTTTGGTCGTTTGGTATTCAATCGGAACTGAGATCCCATAGCCATCATCCCATACAGAAAATACCACCGGAATTTGTAAAACGCCGGCAGCATTAATAGATTCCAAAAACATACCTTCAGAGGTGGAAGCATCACCAATTGTGGTAAAACATACCTCTTTGCCATCCTTTGAAAAGAATTCTTTGTAAGGTTGAAGATTGGCATTTTCCTTATATAACTTAGAAGCATAGGCAATCCCTAAAGATTTAGGAATTTGACCTGCAGTAGAAGAAATACCTGCCAATGAATTGCATTGTTTGGTTTGATCTACCCAATGACCATTTGAATCCAAAAGTCTAGTAGCGTGATGGTTATTCATTTGCCTACCACCAGAATGTGGATCAAATAAAATATCTGGATGACCATACAATTGAGCAAAATATTGCTGCCAAGTCATATCTCCAATTGCCGCAGCAACTGTTTGGTCACGATAATAACCTGAAAAATAATCACCTTTTCGCATGGATCGGGCCAATGCAATTTGGCACAATTCTTTTCCATCTCCGTAAATCCCAAACTTTGCACGGCCAGAAAACACTTCTTTTCTAACCAAAAGACTACATTGACGACTAATGACTGCCAGCTGATAGTCTTCTAAAACCTTTTGAGAATCAAAGGAAAGGGAGGTTTCTGAAAAAATGACCGAATTAGACTTACTCAAGTTCTATTTAAATATTTGTAAAATTACAAGAAAAACAGTAGCAGACCAAACGTAAATAAAATCTAAACTTTGTAAAAAAAAATGCTTTTTTTTTGAGTTGCTAGCCCAATGTTATAGATTTGCTAATTATCAATCCAATGAACTTTAAAAAAAGTTAACCATGAAAAAATTATTTGCAATCGTAGCCTTTGTATTAGGAATTATTTTTAACTCAAATGCACAAGGAGTTATTAAATTCAAATCAGACAAACATGATTTTGGAAAAATTCAGCAAGGTGTACCCGCTACCTACACTTTTGAATTCACAAATACTGGAAAATCTCCTGTCGTTATTTCAAATGTTCAACCATCTTGTGGTTGCACAACACCTGACTGGACTCGTGAACCAATTATGCCAGGTAAAGTTGGGAAAGTAACTGCTTCGTATAATGCCGCTGCTTTAGGAGCATTCAATAAAACAATAACTGTTGTGAATAATGGGGAAGTTGGAAATATTGTTCTTTCAATTCAGGGAACAGTGGAGAAGAAGTAAAATAATTAGTTGAAAGTTGAGAGTTGAAAGTTGTATCTAATAAATATTTTGAACTTTCAACTCTCAACTTTCAACTATTTTAGTCCCTGTTTTCCAACTCTTTTCGATTCCCTAAAGAGTTTATCCATTTTGCAATTTTAAGAACATCTCCTGCTGGTACATGACTCATAGGGGCCATTTCAGTTGCGTAATCAGGCCAATTGGATGGATTAGGTTTGTAAACTAAATTTAATATCTGCTTATCTGAATATTTTCTCTTTGAGATCTCCTCAAAAGATGGTCCAATTATTCTTTTATCTTTTGCATGACAGGCGTTGCAAGTATGCTTTTTAAGTAAACCCATTGCTTCGGTTTCAGAAACTAAACCACTTAAACTCTTAGAAGATTTTGGAACAGTTTTAACCTGGGCGGATACTTGAGGTTCTATCGCCTTTTCAGATTCCATTACAACCAATTTGCCTTGTCCTTCTTTATTTATTTCTGAGGCAATTTCATTTAGGGTAAAATAGGCCGTTTCATGTAATAAATTTTCTCCCGCTTGACTCATTATACCCGGAAATTTTAATTCATGAATGTAAAATTTTCGAACACCCTCTAAAACCAAACGAACAGTTAAAAAATCATCCGATAATTTAATTGACTTGATTTTTAAATCCTTAACGTCAATAATTGGACTACCATACTGGTGTTGGTATTTGTAAATGTAACTTCTCAAAGCATATGAAGATAACTTTTTCAAAGAATTCTCATCAACTGGTTTGGTAAAGCTAATTTCAAAACCATCTGATTTGGAATGTATTTCTTTTATTTCAAAAGGCATTTTCCCATTCCAAATTAATCTCTGTAAGCCAAAATCATCCTTTCCGGTGGATCCCCAACCACGAGAAGTCATTCCAACAAACATGGATCCATCTAAACCGAATCTTTCTCTTAAAATTCCTGATTGGAAACCTTCTCTGTAATTGATACAAAAACCTTGATAAACTCCATTTATTTTTTCCAATCCCATTCGCATTACTTTAGACTGTCCTTGATCGGAAACAAAATATTGTCCTGGGAAAGGACTGAATTTGCCACCTGTGGTATCTTGCAGAATATCTGAAGTAGAAATACCCATAATGGCATGAGGGAACCATACTGCTGGGAGTTTCAAATTTTTAACTTTTTGGGCAGCTTCAAACATGGGATTGCCATTGTCTGGAATTTCCTCCAAAGTTAATTTAAAAGGGCTATTTGGTTCTTTTGCCCATTTCAACCCACCTGGATTTCCAGCAAAATCTCCTTTTGCAAGATGAGTAACTCTGCCAGACCCAACCCAATCGCCTTGGTTTTCACCATAAAATAAATCTCCATCCACATTAAAACTATATCCTGCAGGGGACCGTAAACCACCTGCAAATGGTTCTAATTTACCATCTTTGGTAATTTTAACAAACCACCCCCTCCATTTTGAAAATTTACCTTCTCCAAAACCTATCCAAGCTAGATTTAGAGAGACCCACATGTCACCATTTTTATCAATGACCGGTCCATAAGTATATTCATGATAATTACCCGATAATTCAAATTGAT
Organism: Bacteroidota bacterium; assembly: GCA_041157165.1. Classification (GTDB taxonomy): domain Bacteria; phylum Bacteroidota; class Bacteroidia; order Cytophagales; family Spirosomataceae; genus Sandaracinomonas. The sequence continues at coordinate 12,865 of JBEBDG010000012.1, read as the reverse complement.
AAACTGGTTCATAAGAATCTGCTATTCCATCTCTATTCAAATCAGTTACTTTGGTTAATTCGCCCCTTTGAGAACAATAAAAAACACCATTATCGTAGGCCAAACCTAGAATTTCATGCATTCCGGAGGCAAAACGATGAAAACTCACCTGATGACTTTCTTGTTGGTAAGGATTTTCTAAAATCCAGATTTCTCCCCTTCGCGTACTAATTGCCAAACGGCCATCTGGCATGGTGGCAATTCCGCCTACTTCCAAATAAATTTCTTTAGGAATAGGAATGGTTTTGATTTCATAGAAATCTGCTTCTTGTGGTACATTTTTTTTCTGAGCAATTGCACCAAAAACGACAAAACTTAATAGTATAATTAATCCTTTTTTCATAGCCTTACCAAATTATTTCATAATTAAATTCTTCCCCTTCCAATGGCAAACGCATTTGAAACTGATGATTTGCCAATTTCAATACTTCCGATTTGCCTTTCTTCCATTTTACAAAATATTCATTACCATTTATTGCATTTAAATTGGTTTGAACATCATCAATTAGAGTTGCATTTGCGGCAACTAATTGGAGATTAGCTTTATTGGGTCCAGCTCCAACTATTTTTAATTTTCTAGTCAAACCAGTGCCTTTTTCATTGGGTTCAATTCGATCTTCAATTTGCAGATTTGCACTCTTCCAATCGTATATAAAAATAGGTCTTCCATTCTCTATTTTATAACCTTTGTATACTAATTGATCTGCTTGTAATGAATCCTCTTGATTTTGATGGTCCACAACTATAGGAAATTTACCATCCAAAACAATAGGTGCTCCCAAAGCCTCAGAAGTTTGTGGTTCTCCCCTATTTTCCCACATTTGGGTCACATTTAAAAACTTGCCTTTCCAAACTTGTAAAAGCGCACCTTGTTTCAAATTATAGGAGTAATGAATCCCACTTGGGTCGCCGACATGAATGACATGTGTTTTTTTAATTCCTTTATGAAAGAAAAAAGACCTTTGAAAAACAGGTTCAGATTCTGCTTTTAATTCTATCATTCCAACCGCTTCGGGATCAGGTAAAGACGTTCTTTCATGTAAATCCACCCATCGAGAACCAACACGTTTTACACTCACTCCCAATGATTTCGGACCCCAAGGAAAATCTTTGGCATAAACTAAAACTAAGTGATGTTTTCCTTTATCCAGTTTGATTTTTTGAAACACATTTTCTGTGTACCAATGAGCTCCTGTATTCAAAATTTGACCATCAATGGACAAATAGCCTGAGCCTGTCCAATTTGTTTTAAAATCATAATCATCTAATTCCGGCACTTCAAAATCCTCCTCAAATTTGGCTAAAAAGTCACTTCTTAATTCAATTGATTTTTGTGTGATTTTATCTGAAGTCCCAGCAAAAACAACCTTCGCTTCACCTTCCTTAAGGTCAGGGAATTTACCTTCAAATACTTTATAACTTACCTTGCCAGGTGAAATTGAAGGTAAATCATACGTTTCATACCAAATGTTTTTAAAAGCCACCTGACCGTGATCACCTTGAATAGTAATTGGGCCATAAGCTTCTTCTTTCTCAAATAGGGCACCTCTAGTCATTCCTGAAACCATTATATTTTCATGAATAATTACCCCATTTAAGATAACCTTTTTAAAAATTGCATTTTTTATTTTCTTTCCAGAAGCATCAAATCTTGGAGCTTGAAATTCAATTTCCAATTTTTGCCATAGCCCTGGTGCTTTTGAAGCATTTACACGTGGGGCATACCCTTCATAGCCCTCATTTCCTTTTCCTCTTTTTTCATCCCATCGCTCATAAATACCCCCACAATCGCTGAATTTTATTTGTTTTTTATTCCAAGAATCAAAAAGTTGGAGTTCATAACGACCTTGCAAATAAATTCCTGAGTTTGCCCCCTTTGGAAGCATAAATTCCAACTTTAAATGGATATCCCCATGTTTTAATTTGAATTTAAGGTCATCTTCTCGATGGTATTTGCCTCCGCGAAGAGTATTTAGCAGAATTCCTTCACCCATACTTACCTGAAAGAGGCTATCGGAGGGGGAACCTTTCAAACGACCCTCAATAGTCCAATTTTTACTTGGAGCGTCAAAAGCTGACAAATCCTTTAAAGGGATTATCTGCTGAGCAATGGAGGGAAAGGTTATGATGCTTATTAATAAAATTAAATACTTCATTATTACATAATTAAAAGTTGGTCTTGTAAAGCTATTAAAAAAATAATTGTATTTTATCGGCACAATCAGGACAGTTGTATATTTTTTTGATTAATTTAAAAAAAAAGAAGTTGATTTGTTGATTATTAAGCTCCAAATTGATGAATAATGAATAAAAGTGCCTATAAAATTAATTCTTGGTTGATTCATATTGCTTTCTGGGCAGTATATTTAGCCTTGCCATTTATGGTACGGCCCAATCCAACTGTAAGGGATATACATGAGATTGAAAAATTTCAACGCTGGACCATTTTGTATTCCTTGATATGTTTCTCGCATTTACCAATTTTTTATTTTCACACGGAAGTTCTAATCAAAAAAGTTTTAAAGAGAAAAGGGGTTATACTTTACCTAATAGGAATTTTAATACTTATATTTTTAAGTTTTTACTTCAATGATCAACTAAGGGATTGGATATTTCAAGCTCAAGTTGAACCCAGAAGAAATGGTACTATTTTTTTTAGAAGAGGTCCTTTGATGTCTGGCATATTCCAGATTTTATTCATTTTTGCCATTGGATACATTTATCAAAATGTTGTAGATAATTTAAAAGAAAAAGAACTTCAAAAAGAATCTGAAAATGAAACCTTAAAGTCGGAATTATCCTTTTTAAGGTCTCAAATTTCACCACATTTCATGTTTAATGTATTAAATAGTGTTGTTTCTCTATCTAGAAGAAAACCAGAAATGGTGGAGCCAGTTGTTATCAAATTATCTGAATTAATGCGATATATGTTGTATGAGACGAATGATTCCAGTGTTCCACTAGAGAGAGAGGCTTTGTATTTGGAAAGTTACATTGATCTTCAAAAAATAAGATTTGGAAATGATATTAAAATTCAATTCAATCAAAATTTACAAAATAAAAGTGTTCATATTGAACCCATGCTTTTGATCCCTTTTGTGGAAAATGCATTCAAACATGGAGTTGGATTCGTTGAAAACCCCTCAATTGACATTTCTCTTTCGAGCGATGAAAATAGCATTTTCTTTTCGGTAAAAAATATGTTGAGTCAAAGTTCTAAATTAGAAAAGAAAGACGATAGCTCGGGAATTGGGTTAACAAACGTCAAAAGACGTTTGGAATTATTGCATCCCAATCATGAATTAAGCATTAAAGAGAATGAAAAAGAATTTATCGTAGAACTTGTGATAAGATCGTAAAATATGGAAGAAATGGAAAAATCTGTTCAAGTCAACGGTCAAATTGTTTTAAAATGTTTGGCAATAGATGATGAGAATTTAGCACTTGATTTGCTGGAAGATAATATTTTAAAAATTCCATTTTTAAAATTAGAAAAACGTTGTAGAAATGCAATGGAGGCACTTCAGGTGCTACAAACCACAGAAATCGATTTGCTATTTCTTGATATTCAAATGCCTGGTCTTACGGGTATACAATTTTTAGAGGGCCTAACGCAAAAGCCAATGGTCATATTTGTTTCTGCCTACCAGCAATACGCAATTGATGGATTTAATTTGGATGTGATTGATTATGTTTTGAAACCAATTAGCTTTGAGCGGTTTTTAAAAGCATGTAATAAGGCATTGGATTTTTACAAAAGCAATAAAATTACTTTTAAACCAACAGAGGAACAATCACCTAAAGATTATATTTTTATTCATGCTGATTATTCTTTAATGAAAGTAATGTTTGACGAAATATTATACGTAGAAGGACTAAAAGACTATATCAAAATTCACCTAAATAGTCAAAAATACCCAATAGTTTGTCGAATGACGATGAAATCTATTGAAGAAAAATTACCGGCAAATTTGTTTTTCAGGGTCCATAAATCATTTATCGTGTCGATAAAAAAGATGGAATCTATCCGAAACCAAAAAATTAAAATTGGAGACAATTATATACCTTTAAGTGAAAACTTTGCTGAAAGTTTTCTTCAAGCTATTGGATATTCAAAAAACTAAATTATTTGAATTTATAGGAAACTCCCAACCAAGCCCTCATTAGTCCAGTCGTGAAATTTGCATCCGTATAAGGAGTTATTTCGAAATTTAGCCCTAGCTTATTAAGCTTTTCAAAAGGGTACGAGCGCACACCTAAAGACCCGTAATATCCTTTTAAATTAGAGGATTGTTTAATAAAAATATCATTAAACCAACCAATACTTGCGCCACCACCTAAATAGAAAAACGAATTATTCTTTTTGGAAAGTAAAATTTGAGGACCAATTTCAGTTGTAATTAAAGAAGTGGCTGAATTCATTTGAACTCTTGCTTCCAAAAATATAGGTGAAGAATTTTTGGTAGAGACCGCCAATTGCGAATTAAAAGGATAATAACTTATTGTTTGAGCATTTAATTTTAAGATACTTATCAAAAAAAATATAGTCAGCAGTAAATTTTTTCTCATTCGTTTTTTATAAATCTTCGCAATTTAGTAAAAGTAATATGAATTTTAAATCTCGGTTAAAATTTATGTAACTTTGAATTAACCAAAACCATTTTATGTCGGTTTTAAAAAAATTAGCTGGAGAAACCTTATCCTATGGATTTAGTACAATTTTAGGCAGATCGCTTAATTTTTTATTAGTTTTAGTACATACTAAAGCATTTAGCCCATCCGAACTTGGTATCAACGTTAAATTATATTCTTACATTGCCATTGCCAATATTTTGTATACCTATGGAATGGAGACGGCCTATTTCAGGTATGCAAAAGAAAATCCTGAAAAATATTATCGACTCATTTTAAGTGCCATCATAGGTAGTACTTTTGTTTTTACGGCTATGTTATTCGGCTTGGCTGGCCCTATAATGACAAATTTAGGATATGCCGGCCAAGAGCAATTCCTTTATTGGATTGCCTTGATTTTAGCAATTGATACGATCACTGCTATCCCATTTGCTAGGTTACGATTAGAACAAAAAACCAAAAAATTTGTTACTGCGAAAATATTTTCCATTTTCATAAATATTGGCCTTAATCTTTTGTTTTTGATGGTCTTTAAACCAATTCATGAAGGGACTTGGGGACAAGAATTACAAGAAAAATTTCAAGCGCTTTACAATCCTCTCATTGGGGCAGGTTATATATTTTTAGCAAATTTGATTGCTAACCTGAGCTTTTTCATTTGGCTAAAAGATGAGTTCAAAGATTTTAAATGGTATTGGGACCGTGAGGAAATAAAGAAATTATTTATCTACGCTTTTCCTATAATGTTCATGAGTTTGGCAGCCATGTCCAACTTGATGTTTGATCGATTATTACTCGAAGAGCTTTTACCTCATGGTTTTTATCCAGGAAGGACTTCACAAGAAGCCTTGGGTATTTATGGTAATTGCTATAAGCTTTCTATATTTATGAGCTTGGCAATACAGGCTTTTAAATATGCTGCAGAACCATTTTTCCTAGGTAGGGTTTCTAAAGACAATACCAAAACGAATCTCGCACTTGTGACCCATTGGTTTATCATCGTTTGTCTATTTCTGTGGGTGGGCGTTTCCAATAATTTGTTTTGGCTTAAAAGTATATTTTTGAAAAGACCTATTTATTGGGAGGGAATTGGAATTATACCTGTGCTATTATTAGCGAATTTATTTTTAGGAGTCTATTACAATATTTCAGTTTGGTTTAAATTGAAAGATAAAACCTATTTAGGTACAATCATCACCCTCATTGGATTTGCCTGTACCATTGCCGGCAATGTATTTTTTATTCCAATTTATGGATATATAGCATGTGCGTATTCATTTTTAGGCTCAGCATTTGTTATGACCTTTTTATGTTTAGTCGCCGGACAAAAATACGATCCGGCACCCTATAAGGTGATATCAGCACTTTTTTATATCCTTTTAGGCGGAGTTGTTATTTTGACTCCTAATTTATTTGAATCAAATGTGGTACCAAAAATAATTACACAAAATATAGGTATTTTGTTTTTGGGAATTTTTGTAATTTTAAAAGAATTCTCCATTAAAAATGGGAAAGTTGAAATAAAATTCAAGCCGTGAAATCAGAATTAAGAACTCAATATTTGCAATTGCAACTCAGTATAACGCAAATGGGAAAAAATTTGCAAGAGGCGCTGGGCAGTATTAGAGAACTTTCTAGGGAAAATCAGCGATTGAGAGATATTGCTTCTGAAAAAGAATTGGAGGCGAAACAATTGCAAGAAAAAATAAAAGAATTAGAAAAAAATAATAAAATATCAGATAAAATTGCTAAAATTGTAGTTAATACTGAAAATACGGTAGTCCCAACTACTGACTTGAAGAAAAAATTAGAACAATATATTTCAATTATAGATCATAGTATTGAAGCATTGAAAAGCAAATGAGCCAAAAACTTCCTTGTAATCTTATTTTAGGAATTCAGGCTTTGGCCTTAAAGGTTCAACCCGATGAGGAATTTTGTGTAAGAAAAGCCGCAAAACTAGTTAACGAACTAGTCAAATACTATGAAAAAAAGACAAATAATTCAGACCCTGGTAGTATAATGGCCATGGTTGCACTTGATTTAGCTATGTGTGGTGTCAAATTTAATCAAGAATTTGATTCGCATATGGAGCAAATAAATCGTAACAATACTGAGTTATTGGAATTAGTCGAATCATATTCTAAGTAAATCTTTGAGGTAAGTCGGGGCTAATGTTTAAACACATTGCTATATGATTATTACCATTCTTGTTCCTGTAATTACACTCCTTGCGGGTGTTTTCGCTGGAAAAACATTTTTTGCAAAAGTCAATAAAAATCTAGAATCTGATGCTCAAAAAAGAGCTGACGATATCATTAAAAACGCTGAATTTTCTGCGGAAAACCTCAAAAAAGACAAAATGCTTGAGGCTAAAGAAAATTTCATCCGCTTGAAAGCGGAATTTGAAGAGGAAACCCAATCGAAAAAAGTTATCTTAATCGAGAACGAACAAAAATTAAAAGAAAGAGAGCGAACGTTACAACAACAAGCTGAACAACAAAAACAAGTCGAACAAGAAATTCATTCAGCTCGGCAAAGTATTCAATCAAAAGAAGAAAATTTAAAAAAGAAAAACGAAGAGGTTGATCGAAAAAGAGCTGAGGCAGAAGAAATGCTTGCCAATCAAATTGCTCAATTAGAACGAATTTCAAATCTTTCTGCCAATGAGGCGCGTCAACAATTGATGGATGCTTTGAAAGCTGAAGCAGAGAGTAAGGCATCATCTTTGGTAAAACAAGCCATCGAAGAAGCTAAATTAACTGCTACTAAAGAGGCCAAAAAAGTTGTAATCGAAACGATACAAAGAACTGCTGCCGAAAATGCTATTGAAAACTGTGTATCCGTTTTTAATATTGAATCAGATGATGTAAAAGGTAAGATCATTGGTAGAGAAGGTAGAAATATTCGTGCATTAGAGGCTGCAACTGGTGTAGAATTCATAGTAGATGATACTCCAGAAGCTATTATTATTTCTGGCTTTGATCCGGTTAGAAGAGAAATTGCACGTTTATCATTACACCGATTGGTACAAGATGGACGAATTCATCCGGCCCGAATTGAAGAAGTGGTTAATAAAACACGAAAAAACATTGAAGACGAAATCGTCGAAATTGGCGAGAAAACTGTAATTGATTTAGGAATTCATGGATTACATCCTGAATTAATCAAAATGGTGGGACGTATGCGTTTCCGTTCGTCCTATGGACAAAATTTGCTTCAGCACTCACGTGAGGTGGCTAAGTTGTGCTCCACGATGGCCGCAGAGCTTGGATTAAATGTTAAATTAGCTAAGCGTGCAGGACTTTTACATGATATTGGGAAAGTATGGCATGAAGAACCTGAATTGCCACACGCAGTTCTAGGCATGGAATTAGCTCAAAAGTATAAAGAACACCCTGAGGTTTGCAATGCAATTGGTGCTCACCACGATGAAGTGGAAATGACTAGTATGATTTCACCAATTATTCAAGTTTGCGATGCCATTTCAGGATCAAGACCTGGTGCTCGTCGCGAAATGATGGAATCCTACATGAAACGATTAAAAGACCTGGAAGACCTAGCTACTTCTTTTGATGGCGTTCAAAAATGTTATGCTATTCAGGCTGGAAGAGAATTACGTATTTTAGTGGATTCAGAAAATGTTTCCGATGAAAAAGCAAGTAATTTATCTTTTGATATTTCACAGAAAATAGAAAAAGAAATGCAATATCCTGGACAAATAAAAGTAACGGTCATTCGTGAAATGCGTGCAGTGAATTTTGCAAAATAAGTTTTGAATTTTGTAATTTAAGGCTGTTTCTCTGAAACAGCCTTTTTTATTTTTATGAAAATCATACATCCAGAAAGTCCAAGCGATTGGCAAAATTATTATGCGCTTCGTTATGAGGTCCTTAGAGAACCTTGGAATCAACCGCTAGGAACCGAAATTTTAGATGATGAACAGTCGGCTATTCATGCAATGGTGGTAGAAAAAGATAATGCTTTGGCTGTTGCTAGACTTCATGAAGCATCGAAAGGCATAGGTCAAGTACGGTGTGTGGCAGTAGCTACTGACCAACAAGGTAAAGGACTTGGTAAAATGTTAATGCGACACCTTGAAGAAGAGGCCTACAAAAAGGGCATGAAAGAGATTATTTTGGAAGCAAGAGAGAATGCTGTACCTTTTTATGAAAAAATTGGATATAGCATTGTAAAGAAGTCATATCTATTATTTGGGGAAATACAACATTATACAATGCGGAAGGAAATTTTATGATGGAAGAAGTATGAAGGAAAAACATTAATTTATTACTCATTACTTCTTACTTCTTCCTTAATGTGTATGCTCTAATCCTTGTGCACTAGGAATTTGATTAAAAGAAATCTTTGCGTCTTTAAAGGCCTCTTTTGGTTTCAAACTCAAAATTTGAAATAATTCCTTATCTGATTTAGTATCTGGATTTGGTGTAGTAAGTAATACATCACCAGAGAAGATAGAATTGGCACCTGCCATAAAGCAGAAAGCCTGACCCTCGTAAGATAGTTCTAAACGACCAGCGGATAGTCGCACTGCAGATGCTGGCATCATGATTCTTGCGGTGGCTATCACACGAACCAAATCCCAAACAGAAGCTGTTTGTTGGTTTTCAAATGGTGTACCCTCTACCGGAACCAAGTTGTTTACAGGGACTGATCCTGGATGCTCTGGCAAATTGGCTAAGGTCAATAGCATACCTATTCGATCATTTGCAGATTCACCCATACCAATGATTCCACCAGAACAAACAGAAAGTTTGGCTTTGCGAACATTTTCCAATGTTTTTAAACGATCGTCATAGGTTCTCGTAGAAATCACATCGTCATAATATTCTTCAGAAGTATCAATATTGTGATTGTAGGCATATAAACCCGCATCTTTTAACTTTTCAGCTTGCTCTTCACTTAACATGCCAAGGGTACAACAAACTTCCATTCCAAGCGTATTGACACCTTTCACCATCTCTAGCACCTTATCAAAATCTTTATTGTCTCTCACCTCTCTCCAGGCAGCACCCATGCAAAAACGAGAACTTCCGTTTTCTTTGGCACGCACAGCCGCTTGAATTACCTCCTCGTATGGAAGTAATTTCTGAACTTTCACATTGGTATGATAACGAGCAGCTTGAGAACAATAAGAGCAATCCTCTGGACACCCACCAGTTTTGATGGACAACAAAGTACTTACTTGAACTTCATTTGGATCGTGAAATTGGCGGTGAATGGTTGATGCCTGGTACACAAGATCCAAAAAAGGTTGGTTGTAAATTTTTTCTACTTCTTCTCTTGTCCAATCGTGTCTTATCATTCTTCTTAATTTTTGACAAAGATAATTATTTTAATTCAATCATATAGGGCATTAAAGCCTGAAGACCCTCTCTTTGTTTAATTCGGTCTATTTCCATCATCGCACCTGCCCAAGGAATATGCTTTTGAATCAATCGTTCTGAAATTTTTGACTCGGAAGTAGTAGATTCCAAAATAGTTTCAATAAATGATTTTGCTTTAGGGTATATTGAAACCTTATATTCTCCTTCTTTTAATTTTACTTTTTTGGCAGCTAATTGAATAGCCGTATTTAATCCACCTAGTTCATCTACTAGGCCAATCTGTTTTGCTTGTGCACCGGTCCAAACCCTACCTCCTGCTACAGATTTTAATTTTTCGATCGACATTTTACGTCCAGCTGCCGCTTTAGAAGTGAAAGATTCATAACCTTCGTCTACAAATTTTTGAACCAACTGTTTTTCAAAATCAGATAATTCACCAGCAGTTGTCATGAAATTAGAATGGGTATTGGTATTTACATGGTCACTGGTAATTCCCAACTTATTTTCAAAAAATTTATCAAGGTTCAACCATTGGGCAAAAATCCCGATAGAACCTGTAATAGTTGTAGGATGAGCGACGATTGCATCAGTTCCCATGGCCATATAATAACCACCTGAAGCAGCATAAGTAGACATTGAGGCAATTATAGGTTTTACTTTTTTAGCCAATTGAATTTCTCTCCACATGTTATCAGAAGCTAAAGATGAGCCACCTGGACTATCAATTCGAAGAACAATCGCCTTAACTGATTTATTATCTCTTAATTTTCTCAATTCTTTGATAAATGATTCTGAACCAATTGACCCTTCGCCTCCTTTTGTACCAACAATTTCACCTTCAGCGACAAGAACAGCAATTTTATTATTCCCCTCTACCTCTTTGATTGGATTTTTAGCTTTTAAATAATCATTCAAACTGATATACTCTATATCTTCAACCTTTTTGACTTTAACTTTTTTCATCACAACATCTTGGTATTCGTCATGATACGCCAATTTAACCATTCCTAAATTTGATGCATTTTTTGAGCTATATGCTGAAAGACTATCAGCTATTTGGTTAAGTTTTGGTACGGTTAATGACCGTGAACGAGCAATTTTGTCGAAGACAAAATTATTGATAGAAGTTAAAAAAGAACTGGTTTGCTCCTTGTTTTCGGCACTCATATTTTCACGAATAAATGGCTCTACGGCAGATTTATATTGTCCTACCCTAAATATCAATGGTTCAATTTCTAATTTGTCCAAAGCTTTTTTGAAAAACATATAATTAGCTGAAATACCATTGAAGTCGAGCAATCCATTTGGATTCAAATAAACCTCATCTGAAACGGAAGCTAAATAGTAGCCTTTTTCTGAGTAGGAATCGGCAAATGATAAAACAAATTTTCCAGATTTTTTAAAATCCTCGATGGATTCACGAACTTCTGATAGCTGTGAATAACCGGCAAAAGGTAGGGTTGATTGTAATTCGATACCTTTTATTTTGGGGTCTACCTTGGCTCTTTCTAATGCTGAAAGAATTTGAATTAGGCCAACTTTATCTGAATTATCAATAAATGGGCCAGCTAATTCCGCAAAAGGATTATCATCAGTTGAGGCATTTTCGACCATTGGACGGTCAAGATTGATTCTTAAAATGGAGCTATCTTTTACATCGATGTGATCTTCTGATTCGCTCATGACCGTTCCTACACCGGCTAGAATTAAAATACTTAGAATAGAGAATAAGAATAATCCTACAATAGTAGACAGGGTATTTTTAACAAATTGCCACATAAATTTATTTTACATTAATTCACTAATTTAAAAGAAAGGACAGATAGATTAGGATAATTTATGTTCAACGGAAAATATAATCAAACAATGGTCATTATCCGAAATTTTTACGGTAATCTTCTCTTGATTGAACAATTACTTCATGCGCAATTTCACGACCATATACATCGTCAATATCCACAGCAAGTGAGGTTGTTTCACCAGGCAACATCTTGTAAGTCCAAAAATAATGTCTCAAACGTTGGACAATATCTTTTGGTGCGTCGGAAATATCTCTCCATTTACCATAAATAGGATCATCTTTTAAAACAGCTATAATTTTATCATCCGCCTCTCCTTTGTCAATCATTCGAATTCCTCCAATGGGAATAGCCTCGCAAATAATATCTCCATGGGTTATAGCACGCTCAGAAAGCACTAAAATATCTAAAGGGTCACCATCTCCTTTTTGAATATCTTTGCCAGAATATTTTCTTGCTAATTCTGCAATTCCTTCTGCACAATAAGTTTGAGGTAAAAAACCATATAAAGCAGGAACGATATTAGAAAATTTTTGAGGACGATCAATTTTCAAAAAACCAGTTTGTTTGTCTATCTCGTATTTTACGGTATCCGTTGGAACAATTTCTATAAAAGCCGTCACTAAATCTGGCATTTGATCGCCGATATTAATTCCATGCCAGGGATGTGCTTTAAAAAAATTTCTATTCATGGGCATTATATTAAATCTACTTAGTGTTTTAGCTTACAAAAATACAAAAAATCGTTAAATTTGTGGTTTGATTGAAATTAAATATGATTTATCCTATCATTCCCTATGGCGATCCTGTTTTACGCAAAGTAGCCACAGATATTGAATTTGGAAGTATGGACTTGGTTCAACTTTCACAAGACATGTTCGAAACGATGTATGCTGCCAGTGGAGTAGGTTTAGCTGCACCTCAAATTGGGATGCCAATTCGAATGTTTGTGGTAGATGGAAGACCTATGAATGATGAGGAGGATGAGGAGGACATGGACCCTTCTTTGATTGACTTTAAGAAAGTATTTGTTAACCCAACCATAAT
>JBEBDG010000011.1:0-20204 GCA_041157165.1 Bacteroidota bacterium | reverse complement strand
CCATTAAAATTGCCTCAGTTAATGGTCCCGCCAATTCAAAAGGTGAGCTCAATTGCTTTTTACCATATCCTGCAATGGCACCTTCTACCCATTGTGCATAGTGTCCATCAGCACTTCCAGGTACTCTATCTAATTTACGAGGAACTTTTACTTCTTCATTTCTTGATAAAGGTAATAACCTAGCATTTGCAGCATATTCACTTGCCATCATTTTTCCTTTTGTTCCAATAAACAAAATTCCAGAATTACCATCTCCAAATAATTCATCAGGTCCTAATTCCTCAGGTCTTTCAGGTTTGATACCCCCATCCATCCAGTGCATAGTAACAGGACCTTTGGTTTTTTCGGTTTTCGGAAAGGTTAAGGTAGCATGTGAACTCGGCGGACAAGAATCTGGGAAAACACCTCTTTTTCCAAAAGCTGTAAAAACACTTCCAACACTTGCCTGTACATCTGAAGCATATTTTAATCCTAATACTCTGAAGGGAGCTTCCATTAAATGACAGCCCAAATCACCTAAGGCACCAGTACCATAATCCCACCAACCTCTCCAAGAACCAGGTATTAAATTATCCACATAATCTTTGTAAGGAGCAGTACCTAACCATAAATCCCAATCTAATCCTGCAGGAATAGGTGGTTTGGCCGTAGACCAAGGGATACCCTGAGGCCAAATCGGACGATTAGTCCATATTTGAACGGTATGTACATCTCCAATGATGTCTGCATCATACCATTCAACTAATTGTCGAACACCGTCACCAGATGAACCCTGATTTCCCATTTGAGTAACCACTTTGTATTTTTCAGCTGCTTGAGTTAGCATTCTCGCTTCCCAAATATCATGCGTCATTGGTTTTTGAACATAAACATGTTTTCCCAATTGCATGGCAGCCATAGCTTGAACCGCATGATTGTGATCTGGAGTAGAAACAGAAACGGCATCAAAATTTTTAGATTCCTTTTCCATCATTTCACGCCAATCCTTATAATATTTTGCCTTGGGATAAGCTGCAACCGAATCCTTTGCCTGGCGATCATCTACATCACATAAAAAAGCAATCTCCGCCTTTCCGCTTTCATAAAATTTACGTAAATCAGATTTACCTTTACCTCCTACCCCGATTCCAGCTACCAATAATTTATCACTCGGAGCAAGAAAACCCTTGCCCAATACATGGCGAGGAACAATCATAAAACTTGCAGACGCAATTGATGCAGATTTCAAAAAATCGCGACGTTCCATTTGTTTTAAATGCTTTTTCATAATAGGTTTATAGTTAAGTGTTAAATCTAACTAATTTTTAATCAAAACTTATACGGTTTTGATATATTTTTTTCAAGATTAAATTGCATTATTTAAATCCAGGGTGATAAATATCTTTTTTGTGTTTCAATACATCTTCTTTGTAGAATAAAACATCCTTGAATTTACCTTGGGTATACATTTCAGCTTGGTTTTTGAAATAAGCAGAATTTACATCCCCACTTTCTCCACCTGCCAACAAAGATTTAGCTTTTACTTTCTTGCCAAATTCTACGGCACAAATAAAACTATTTCCCCCATAACCATATCGTTTCTTACTATTATTAAACGATTTTGAATTATAAGAAGGTAAACTTCCCCATTGAGAAGAAGCAAAAGGTGATGGAATGCTAGGCTGATTATCGTCAAATTTTAAATCTAACGAATTTTCAATACGCTGAAAACGATTTATTTCACCCCAACCTATTTTCCAAGTTCCAAAATCATTTATCAATTTTTGGATTACATTTTCCATTACAGAAATTTTTACTGCATTCGGAACTTGATTCATCAAATCAGCTAAATCGTTTGTCAAATCAAGGTCTTTATTTCCTTTAATTGCAATTGGTAAAATTTTCTCAGCCCATAAAATAGCTAATGTTGTTGCCACGGATTCATTTGACGAATATCGATCCCAGTTCTTTAACTGTTGTATTGCTTCTTTTACATTGGAACCGGCTTGTGGCTCAGCAGAAAATAAGGAAGGCAATAAGATATCAAATGCAGAAAGATACCGGTTATAACCTATTGAAATCAACTCATTCATATCAATTTTTTCAATATTTTTTAACAAACGAACTGCATTGATTCCTCTAAAGTTTTCTGCATCTGGAGCCATGTAAATTGGAAAATCGGATTTGTTTATAACTCCTGGTCCCGCAGCAGTAAATGGGGTGGAATTACAATTTTGCAACCACCCTGTTTTAGGATTTATCAGATGAACTGTTTCATCCACCTGGTGTAATCCTTGCCATTCCGTATTGGGAGAACTTCCATCTTGCGGTTGATTCCAATCAAATTGGTTGTCTCTTTTTGGCATAAAATTTCCATGCCAATAGGCAATATTGCCTTCTTTATCTGCATAAACAGTATTATTTGAAACATTTTCACGCAAATTCAAAATTTGTTTGAATTCTTTAAAGGATTTTGCCTTTGTACGAGACCAAGATTGAATCAAACCATTCAAGGATCTATTATTTGATTTCATTGCAATCCATTTTTCACCACTCCTAGCCATAATCGGACCATGATGTGTTGAATAGATGGTAAAATCTTTCTTTACAACATCTTCATTGCTTTTATAGAAAATACTGGTAACTTTTTCATTGATGGGCAACATTTTTTTATCATATTCATACTTAAAATTTACTTTACCTATTGGGTCTACACGACTAACTTTCTCCTCATATAAATCAGCCACATCGGCATTACTTGAAGTATGCATCCATCCACAAGATTCGTTAAATCCTTGATAGACAAAAAACTGTCCCCAAGTTACAGCTCCATATACATTTAAGCCTTCTTGGCTTACCATATGCACCTCAGGCCTAAAATAAAATGTTACATGGGGATTGATATACAACATCGCATTCCCTGATTTTGTTTTATGAGGGGCAATGGCAAATCCATTGGAACCAGCTAATTTTTCCTCTTTTTCACTTTTTATCTGTGCTAAATTTATAGACATTCCTTCATAAAAAGCTTTTATATCTCTAGCAGTTAAATCACTCGTTTGAATAGCTGAAATGCTGCCATCCGTGTAAGTCAACGGATACCAAGGCTTAAAGGTTTTTAAAAGTGCTGGCTTTTTTTCTGGGTGCGTATATAAATAATAATTTACTCCATCTGCAAATGCATTTAATAGTTTTTTCATCCAAGTCGGAGAACGTTGGTAATCTTTTACAGATGCGGCAGAATCAATCACCATTTTAACTAGTAAATCATCATATATGGCTGATTCACCTTTTATTTCAGCTGTACGGCCCAACATGGTAATATAATTCATTTCCACACGTTGAAAATCATCTTCGCATTGAGCATACATCAATCCAAACACACAATCAGCATCAGTTTTCCCATAAATATGAGGTATACCCCATTTATCTCGCACAATGGTTACTTGCTTGGCTCTATTTTTCCATCTTTCTATTTCGACTCTGTTGAATCCGAAACTTGAAAAAATAATGAGTTGGAATAAAAACAAAAGGATCGTTTTCATAATAAAAATTAATTATTCGCTAATTGCATGATCAATAGGTACTTCTAAACCTTTATATACTTTTCTGGCAGTCCAATCGGCATCATTACCCTGCCAAAATGTGTCATTAGCTGGTAATCCAAGAATTAAAAAAGCCTCTGAACATAAATATAAACTTCCAGTTGAAATATACGTTTCGCCAATTAATGTTTGATGTCCAGCAATTCCCAATCGTAGCCATCCGTTTGAATCAAATGTTTGAGGAGCTTCTAATTGTTTTTTTATTATTTGAAACAACAAAGAACGTATTTGATTTTCTGATAAATTGTTGGGTAATAATTTTTTTTGAGCTACCAATGAAAGAACTTGCATATTACCAAAACGATAGGCTAATGAACGGCCAGTAATAGGATACGTGGCCTCTGGAGAAACCATTCGTTCTAAGATTTCCGCATATCGGACTATTCGTTTAGTTTGAATTTCAATGGATAAATCAGTAGGAAATTTTTTAGAGTTTAAAAACTGTATGACTTCATACAACATCGGATGAATCACAAAACTGTTGTAATAATCAAAATGAAAGCTAGGACCATCTCCATATACCCCGTCTCCTTTATACCATTCCATGTGTTTTTGGATAGCATAGTTAATACGAGATATTTCACATTCCCCAGTTAATTCATATATACAAGTCTCTACAGTAGCTGCAAATAATAACCAATTATTTTGTGGAGGTTTTGTATTTCGGGTTAGTTTTAAAGCATTGATAAGGTTCAATTTGGTTTCTTCATCAAGCTTTTTAAGAAGTTGGCTGGGTGCTCTTAATAAAGCCTGACTTAAAAAGGCCGCATCCACTAAAGACTGACCAGTTATATGAAAATTTAGGTAATCTGGTGACTTTGGATCCACACCATTTTTCAAGGCTTTTAAGGCTAATATTATATATTTTTTACGCAATTTACCCTCTGAAGTTTCATCTGGACCTAATTCCAACCAAGGGGCCATTCCAGATAACATACGAGCAAAACCTTCCAAATAGGTTGAATTAAAAATGCCTTGTCTACCATTATTACTTTCAACTGGCATATTCTTTTTGAGTGTATTTTGACTTAAATTCACTAAAATGGGATCTGCCATTTTAGTCATTTGTTGAACCAAATATTCCCGCTGCTTTGCAGCGGATTGGGCAGAAACCCAAAATGAACAAACTATTAGGGTTATTAGTATACTAAATTTTTTCATTTATAATTTACTTATTAATTCTTCTCCTCGAATAATCATGTGATCTAATTGCAACATTTGTGATTCAGTCAATTCTCCAACTTCTCTTCGAGTATATTGATTTATTTGAAATCCTCTTTTGTATAAAACATATTTTGCCGCTATTGGGTAGGCTTGATGTACAATGTCCATCGAATCTATAAAAAATTGTTGAATTTCTTCAGCCAAAGAAGCATGCTTTAGGCTATCAAAATGTTTACAGAGCCAAACAACTAATTCAGGAAAATAATTACCTTGAATACAAGATAATCCGTTAACTCCTGCCTTTAAAGAATTTAAGGCATTTACCATATAAGCATCATAAATCCCTAAATAAAACCCATCACTTTCCTTTACCTTTTCTTTAATTTTGGAAAGTGATAAAGAAGTGTCTTTGTGGTAAATAAAACGTCCGGATGGCAACAAAGTCTTTAAAACATGATTAGAAATCAAACGTTTATAAGGAACAGGACATTCATAGAAACCAAATTGAACATTGGGAGTCAAGTCCATCCAATGTTTAAGTTTTTTTAGAAAAATTTCATCACTATCTGATTCCTTTACAATTAAATTATTTAAAATGATAACGGCATCAACTCCTAATTTCCAAACTAGATTTGAAAATTCAGCCATCTCTTCAATCGTATCACCAAATGTTCCTGTTGCTACAACCGGCACTCTTCCGTTAGAGGTTTTAACAACTGTTTGAATGACTTCCAATCTTTCCTGTTGATTTAACTCAAACATTTCACTTGAAAGGCAATTGGCGAATAATCCTGTTGCTCCCCATTGAATATACTGGTCTGTCAATTCAGCTAATTTCTGATAATCTACAGCACCGTTTAAATGAAATGGGGTTAACATAACAGGAATAAATCCTTGAGGTAAATTTTTATTTTTCATTCGAATTATTAAAAATACGATTTAATAAAAAACCTGAAATAATTATACCCATTGTACCAACCACAACAGTCATTTTTGTATCAATACTTATCCATAAATAACCTGGTAAAATATCTTTAAAGGTAATCCATGCCACTAATACTACACCTATAATTACAGAAACAATAGGCTTCCAATAGTCCATCTTTTTTGCTAATAATCCTAGCAGAAAAATTCCTAACATTCCACTCGCAAAAATTCCAGATAATTTCCACCAAACATCCAATAAACTTTTAACCCCAATCATACATATTCCAAAAATTATTCCCAATAAACCAACCCCTATTGTTGCTAAATGAATAACCCACATTTCTCTTGAGGGAGAAATCGTTGGATTTATGTAACGCAAATAAATATCTTTTAAAAAAACTGTTGCTGAGCTATTCATTCCACTGCTAATGGTACTCATCGCAGCTGATAAAAGTGCAGCTAATATAATTCCTAAAATTCCTTTTGGAATTTGGGTCTTCATAAAAAAGGGCAAAACTTGGTCGCCATAGTCCGAAACTTTCAATTCATTTAATGGAATATTTTTAGTTTGAGCAACCTGAATCCGAAGACCTTCAATTAATTCAGGATGTTTCGTATAAAATACAAAAAGTGAAGTTCCTAAAAAGAAAAACAAGGCTGAAACAGGTACATAATATAGAGCACAAAGCCAAATACTCTGTGAAGCCTCTCGTTCGTTGTGAGCTGTATGATATCTCTGAATATAATTTTGGTCAATACCAAAATTGGTTAAATTGATAAAAAAGCCATACAAAAAAATTACCCAAAGGGAATTGGTACTAAAATCAAACTGAGTTGTGCCTAAACTAAATTTCTTATGAATACTTCCTATTGATAAAATATCTCCAAAATTAATTTTTGAAAAAATTAAACCTATCATCAACAAAGCTCCTAAAGTTTTGATAATTGCCTGAATAACTTCCGTCCAAATTACTGCTTGCATACCACCTAAAACAGTATACAAAATGATACTCAACCCAAGGCAAACTATAACAAAAGGCATACTAATTCCTAAAAGTGCATTTAAAGTAAGTGCAATCCCATAAAAAATAGTACCCATTCGAGCTAGTTGAGTTAAAATAAAACAAACCATGGCATATGTTCTTGCCCAAGCGCCAAATTGCCTTTCTAAATGTGTATATGCACTTATTTCACCGCTATTACGATAAAAAGGGACAAAATATTTAGTAGCAACAATTGCAGCAAATGGAATCGATAAACTAAACATAAATGGATTCCAATTTGAACTAAAGGATTTTCCAGGATCACCTAAGAAAGTTATCGCGCTTAAAAATGTTGCATAAAAGCTTAAGCCCAATGCCCAACCAGGAATCTTTCCTGAAGCTGTGGAGAATTCTAATGAACTTTTATTTTTTCGAGAAAAATAAATTCCAACACCAATCATGCAAAACACATAAATAATGATAATGGATAAATCGAAGATTGGCAAATTAGACATATATTTAGGTCTAAATAAATAATAGTAATTTTTTAATGCAATTTAGGATAATAATAACATGAAAAAACAATTCTTAGGAGCAATTTTAACAATTGCATCATTTACTGGATTAGCACAGCATAAGTATGCTGCTAAAGAGATTGAGGGTAGATGGGATTTAACATTAGAAACAAAAGGTCAATTAAAGCCCTCATGGCTTGAAATTTCACATTCAGGATTAAAAACCTTTGTTGGTCATTTTGTAGGAATTGGAGGTAGCGCAAGACCAATATCCGTCATACAAGTGAATGAAAATAAAATTTCATTCAACATTCCACCGCAATGGGAAAATAGTACAAATGACTTAAAATTTGAAGGAACGATTGAAGGTAATACCATCAAAGGATCAATCATTAATCCATTTGGAGAAATCCAGCCGTTTACAGGTAAAAGAGCACCTAATTTGATTAATACGCAAGATCCCAAATGGTCAAAACCTGTAAGTTTAATCAATTCAAAAGATTTAACTGGTTGGGAAGTTTTGGGAAAAGAAAACCAATGGGTAAATGAAAATGGTATTTTAAAGAGTCCAAAATCAGGTTCAAATATTAAGACTAGCCAAACTTTTAAAGATTTCAAATTACATGCAGAAGTTCGTTACCCTGCTGAAAGTAATTCAGGCTTGTATTTAAGAGGAAGATACGAAGTTCAAGTAGCTGATAGCTATGGTATGCAACCTGCCAAAGATCAAATGGGGGCATTGTATGGTTTTATTCAACCTTTAACCTTACCAGTAAAAAAAGCTGGGGAATGGCAAACCTATGACATTACTTTGGTAGGAAGATTAGTTACAGTCGTATTAAATGGAGAAACAGTAATTTACAAGTCAGAAATTCCTGGTATTACTGGTGGAGCCCTAGATGCACATGAAGAAAATCCTGGACCTATCATGATACAAGGAGATCACGGACCTGTTGAATATCGAAATTTATTAATCAGTATAGCTGAGTAAGAAAAAAGGGAGCAAATGCTCCCTTTTTAATATCTTCTTTTCTCTTTCATTAATAATCCTAACCAGATTCCACAGAGTCCCCAGGAAACAACTGCATCAATTAAATCCGCACGAATTTCATAAGAAGGATACCACAAATGAAGCGTATAAAATGTGTTTGAGAAACTGATAATTCCTACAAAGAGGGCACTGATAAAAATTGAGGAGAAACGCTTATGCTTAAAACGATTGACTAATGTTAAAAATAAAAAGACGATCAACACATTGGTAATATAACCACGAGCCATACTCATTCCCATATTCATGTCATAAGATGGATAATAAGTAATTCTAGCCCAAGGTTTACCTTGCAATTGTTTAGTAAATTGTTCAACTTGTTCGAGATTTGCAGAATTTGAGGGTCTTGGTAACATATATCCACCACCTTCTTTAAGGTTCTCCGACAAGAATTTAAGAATGGTATCTTGAGATGCTACATAACGTTGACCTGGCTCATGGAGATTAAAAACCATTTGGGAAACGGCTTGCCAAGCAAAAATAATAAACCCTCCTACAATTGCACCTAGTAAAATTTTTTTCATAAAAATATTCTTGTAGATGGGTAAATGTAAAAATAAGTTTTCTTACAATTTGTAAAAAAAAAATAAAAAATGTCTAATTTTTAAAATTGGTACAAATTTGTTACAATTTTAAAAATTCTGTACCAGCCAATAAAAAGCATCCAAGACCAAAATCTTCAAAATTTGGCACTGAAGTAAAGCTCACTGGTTGAGAATCTTTAGGTTCTTTTCCGGTCCCTTGCACAAAACCTAAAAATCCATTAGGATGTACACAGCCAATCATTCCCTTCATTGCAAGCTCTAAAGGTTTTTTAAATTCTTTTCGAGTTAATAGTCCATTTTTAATACCATAAGCAAAACCATATGCAAATAAAGCAGTTCCTGTCAGTTCAGGACCACCATAATTTGATTCGTCTTTTAGACTGACATTCCAAAATCCATCTTTTCGTTGCAAAGGCAATAGAGCTTTTGCCATATTTTTAAACATTTGAATATACTCCTCTCTATGAGGCGAATTTTCATCCATTTGTTCTAAAGTACGAACTAGAGCTGCAAATACCCAGGCATTTCCTCTCGACCAAAAACATTTTTCACCATTCGGTTCGCGGTAGGGTAAAACAAAATCTTTATCTCGAAACCAAAGTGATTCTTTAGGGTCATAAAGTCCTGTGACACCGTGTTTATTTTTCGAAAAGGAATATAAATCATACATTTTATCCCAATACCGGTTGTCTTTAAATAATTTTCCTAATCTGGCATAAACGGGCATACTCATTTGTAAACAATCTACCCATGACCAATCATCCGCCTTGGCGGAATTAACCATGTTATCTATATTTTGTTTAATTGGTTTTATGAATGTAGAATCACCTTTACCCATTAAAAACAAATCTATATAAACTTGTCCACACGCCTGATTATCTGCATTTCTGGTATTGATGGCACCGTCTCTTAAGCCCCATTTGTGGAAAATTCCCCAATCGAGCATATACTTTAAATCTTTTTCCTTGGGGTCTATTTTATACAATTCCATTAAACCTTCGTAATATACTGCCCGAGTCCAAATATTACTTGGTCTAGTTTTATCTGGACTTACAATTACTTGTCCCACATCGGGCCATTTTTGTTGAAAATATTCATTGGCCAAATGCATTTTTTTTATCAAATCCTTTTTATCAATTTGAGCAAATGAAATTTGCGAAATAAAAAACAACAAAAAAAAATATAATTTTTTCATGGCATGTAAAATACTGATTTTAAATCAACACTTAAAGGAGAATTATCTGGGTTGGTTTGCATAATATCACCCATGTGGGCCCACCATTTTTGCATGATTGGGTGATTAGGAACATTTTCCAATGCTCCTAAATCAGGTGCTTCCAAATACGCAAAAAGTGTTAATGTATCCTCATCTAAAAAAATAGAATAATTAGAAATTCCGAAAGTTTTTAGGTAACTGGATAATTCAGGCCAAATTTCATCATGCCTCTTTTTATACTCCTGTTCAAAACCAGGTAACAAAAACATTTTAAAAGCCTTTCTCTTCATATATTTTTAATTTAAAAAGAAAAAAAGAGTACATAATTACTCTTTTAATCTGTTCATCAATTCATGCAGATGATTATCATTGAAGTCGAGATGCGTTACAAAACGGAGGGAATGGTTACCAAATGAATTACAATAAATTTCTTTCCTTCTTAATTCCTCTACTATCTTTGGTGCAAGTAAGCCCTCCTTTAATTCAATAATAACAATATTGGTTTCCACAGGAAGTACCTGTTTTACCCAAGATAATTGGGAGCAAAATAATCCAATTTGTTTGGCACGATCATGATCATCTCGTAAACGATCAATGTGATGATCCAAAGCATAAATACCAGCTGCAGCCAACAATCCTGCTTGCCTCCAACCCCCTCCCATTCGTTTCCTAACTCTTTTTGCCTTTTTGATAAACTCTTTTTTTCCCAATAATACAGAACCAACCGGAGCACCTAAACCTTTGGATAGACAAACTGAAATACTATCAAACCACTCTCCATATTGCAATGGCGTTTGACCCGTTGCAACGATGGCATTGAAAATTCTTGCACCATCGAGGTGCAAGGGTAAATTATTTTCTTTACAAAAATCAGAAATGGATTGAAGCGATTCTGTTGAATAAACGGAACCACCGCCCTTATTCATTGAATTTTCTAAACTAACCAATGCCGTTTCACAAAAATGAATATCATCGGGAGAAATGGCCTCTTTTATTTGATCTACTGAAATTCGACCCAAATTACCCTTTAAAAGTTTTGCAGAGGCACCTGCATTTGCCATAATTCCACCACCCTCATAAAAATAAATATGCGACATGGCATCACAAATAACCTCCTGTCCCTTGTTTAAATGAGTTGCTAAAGCAATTTGATTGGTC
This sequence comes from Bacteroidota bacterium, assembly GCA_041157165.1. Taxonomy (GTDB): domain Bacteria; phylum Bacteroidota; class Bacteroidia; order Cytophagales; family Spirosomataceae; genus Sandaracinomonas. Next base: position 9,064 of record JBEBDG010000011.1, on the reverse strand, counting down.
ATGGTCCCTGATGTGGCAAAAATTGCCGCTTCCATCCCAAACATAGATGCAACTTTATCTTCAAGTGCATTGACCGTAGGATCTTCATTAAATACATCATCTCCTAATTTAGCATTAAACATAGCTTCCTTCATTTCAGCTGTCGGAAGAGTAAAAGTATCGGAGCGAAGTTCTATATGCATATTAGAATTGTTTTAAATAGGATATTTTAGTTAAAAAAGCCTTTTGTTTTTGAAGGGTACCATCATCTCCTTGATAATCAGAATGATTCAAAACAAGGTAAATATAGGATAAAGGTTGGTATTCCCATGAAAAGCGTAAATTAAAAGCTTTTAAATCATTTAATGAATTTTGCTGGTAAAAACCAATTAATTGGATACGTGGATTAATTGCCAACCTGCTTTCAATCATCCATAAATTGATGTTTTTAGATTCCTTAAGGATACCTAAATCCCTAACCTCATTTCGATTAAGGCTAAATCCAAAATTTATGTGCGGAATTGGAGCAATACTTGTTTTCAAAGTATAAATGGTAGATTTGCCGTTGAAAAAATCTCCAAAATCTGCACTTAAAAACGCAGCATATTTTTTACTCTGATCAGTGGACAGGTAAATCCCTTTTCTAAAATATTGGTATTCACCTGTTGTTATTTCAATATTTAAAGGTTTAAAATTATTTTCTAGACGTTGGTAATTGAAAACACCATACATACCTAAAATACCACCGTTTTGAAAGGTAGTCCATGCGGGTGTAAATAAAATAGAACGTTCAATAAGATTTTTTGTGGATAAACTGTGGTATAATTCTGTATAAATTCCTGGTTCAATACTTCGCAACCATTTAGGGTACCAAGCTTTTCTAATATTATAATAGGCTCCTTGACTGTTCGAAATGACGTCATTTCTTGAGACAAATCCCATAGATGGTGAATAGTTTTTATCCACATAGGTTTGAGTCCAATAAGCACCCACCTGATTGTCACGATAAATCAATTGATTAAATTGTGCCCAACCTTGTATATTATCTTTACCGTTGGAACTATTTGAAACCATTCCTGAATAATACATTTTACCAGAAAAACGCACAAAAGCATCCAGAGCAATGGTATTATCGGTAAATAAAGGATTTTGTTTGTGAGTAACAATAGCTCCAATTCTATTTTGCTTGCCAAAATTATGAGACAATCTACCCACACCAAAATTGGTGTATTCAAAACCATCGGAAGCACCTTGACGCATTAAAATTGCTCCTACATTGTCACCTTCTGAGCGATATACATATCTTGCTCCAGCCACAATGGGTACCGGTTTTACCTCCTGATCTAGTCCGATCGTTCGACTAAAAAAAGGCCTTATATACATAGAACCACCCATTACCTCATCAATTGGTGATAGACCTGCAGAAAAAAGGGAAGCGTTTTCTAAAAAAAACTGTCTTCTTTCGGGAAAAAATACTGAAAAACGTGAGGTATTATTTACCTGACGATCTACATCGGCTTGGGCGAAGTCGGTATGAAACGTTAGATCTAAAATATTGTTATTATTGATTGCCCATTTAATTTCACCTCCTGTCTTGAACTGATTGGATTTTTCAAAACCAACTTCAGTGCCTGAATGATCTACATCAGCAAACAATACGTATGGAGTAGCTCGAATATTGGTAATGGAAGGAGTTGGTGGTAAAATACCTTTTAATTGTCCCGCATATTCCATTCGAAGTGCACTAAATGCTCGCGGATGAGGTGACCAACTAGTTACTTCATTGGAAGTTCGTCGAACTCGAAAAAAATTAATTCCCCAATCTTGTGCTGTTCTATTTTTAACATTGGGATAACGCAAAGTTTGCCATGGAATGGCAAATTCAGCAACCCAAGCCGAATCCGATTGATGTGTCCTTACTCGATAAAGTCCATCCCAATCAACATCATAATACATATCATCGAAAGCAAGCAAATCTCTTTGTGCACCATATGCATTTGATTGAATGACCAATGCATTTCTACGATCATTGAATGCATCAATTGCAATTCCTAACAAATCATTATCACTAAAAGAATAATCTCTCTTTAAATTTGGAGCTCGAAATTTATTCTTTCCTATGGTATCATAATTGATGGCAGCCACATACAAATAATGTATACCAGCAAGTAAACGAATAGAAGATTTAAAATTTGCCTTTTGACCTTGGAAAGGTTCTACTTGAAAATCGAGAAAAATCGGTTTGGCTAGATCCCACTCCTTTTCCTCTAAATGACCATCAATTTTCAGGTGAGAACGAATTGGAAAGGCCTCAACTATTTTTCTTTCTTTTAGTGGTGGAAAAACATCTTGGGCCTCTACAAAATGTAGGAAACAAAAACAAAGAAGTATTGGTAATATACTTTTCAAAATCTGGTTTTAGTTTGTTGAATTGTAAATTTACAGAATCAAATTATTTTTTTTGAACCCATAAGGAATATAATCGAATCAGGACAGGCAGGCCAACAAAAAACAAACCACCAAAATAAAAACTAGCCAGAATCAATCCCACTGCAGAGATGAGAAAGGAATACTTTAAATAGGCAACCCATTTATCTCTTTTTCGTGAATTTGAAAACCAAAAAACCAATGGAAAATGAGTAGGCAATAACATCAAGCAAGATGCATTCCACGACATCACTTCATGGTCTGTCCCGGTAGCTAGAAAAAAAATCAAATAGGCAAATAAACCATAAATAGTAAATAAAACTTTATCAAAATTAAATTGAAATGTAGGCTTTTTAATGGATACAAAAAGAGCGAAAATAGACAAAATGGATAGGATGAAAATAGGACCTGTTAAATGGATCCTTCCGTCAGAAAAAGGCTTTTCTTCGTATAATGGAATTATTTCCTTTACCAATGGAAGTTCTCCATTTTTGGCAAAATTTAATGCATAAAATAAATTATCTGGTAAATACGTAGATTGGGAGGCATTAGCCTTTACATCTGAACGATAGCCAAGAGCTAAATTCATGCCAAAGGTAGTCCAGGTATTATATGGCAAATATTTATTCATCCATTGGCGGTAAGACAAACCTTGTAATGAATCTAAATTTCGCCATTTAATCTTTATTCCTGATTGTTTTTCGAAGACATCTCTAATTCGAGACGAACAATTATCATAAAAAAACTTGTATTGGTATTCTTTATTTTGCGGTAATAGATTGGTTTCTAATCGTTGATAAATTTCATTTCTTTGTTGTAAATTCAAATCTAATTTTTGAGCAACCATTGTTCGGTGCTCAATATTGGAATAAAAATACAGGACATCATCTAAACGGTTTGCGCTAATGGTATAGGGCAATGTACCTTTCAAGAATTTCCAATAAAAATTTTCTGTATTGAAATCAAAAGTACCATAAGAATAGGCCTTATCGATGGCATTATCGGGATCTTGTACTAAAATCATGCTGTGACCGAAGCGAGCATAAAGTTCAGTTCCTGGTGCAACAGTAATTAATGAAATACTTGAATTGGTTCCTAATTGACCAAACATTTGAAAAGAAAATAGAAGCAAAAAAAGTATTTTTTTCATGATTAATTTTTACCAGCAATAACCAATACCATTTCACCTTTAATTTTTTCAGGATGAACTTTGAAATAGTTCAACAATTCCTCTGCATTACCACGGTGCATTTGCTCGTGTAATTTAGAAATTTCTCTGGCCAACATAAGTGGACGAAATGGGTCTATAAATTCTTTGATTTGTTCCAAGGTTTTCATAATCCGATGTGGCGATTCATACAAAACAATGGTACGATCCTCTTCTGCCAACTGTTTAAATCTCGTTTGTCGACCCTTTTTATGTGGCAAAAAACCTTCAAAAATAAATCGATCCGTAGGAAAACCGGAATTCACCAAAGCAGGAACAAAAGCTGTAGCTCCAGGTAGCGTTTCTACTTCAAATCCTTTTTCTAAACACGCTTTCACCAGAAGATATCCTGGGTCTGAAATCCCAGGAGTACCGGCATCGGATACCAATGCTAACTTTTTCCCTTCCCCTAACATTTTGATTACACCGGCAATTGCAACATGTTCATTATGTGCATGATGAGCCATCAAAGGTTTAGAAATGCCTAAATGTTTCAGTAAAATTCCCGTATTGCGAGTATCCTCGGCCAAAACGGCATCAACTTCCTTTAGTACTTTAATTGCTCTTAAAGTTATATCTTCTAAGTTACCGATAGGTGTTGGAACAAGGAATAATTTCATTTTACTAATTTAATAAAAATTCCGATGGCTTAAACTATAGAAGTTAAAGAACAAAAAAAGCGCATCAATTGATGCGCTTTCAGTAGAGGGTGAGGGATTCGAACCCCCGGACCTGTTACAGTCAACAGTTTTCAAGACTGCCTCAATCGACCACTCTGACAACCCTCTGTCTCGTTTGAGAATACAAAAGTAGTGCATTTTTTAATTTTATGCAAACCTTTGAAGTCCTAAAAACTTAAAAAATATATTTTTTCATCCATTCAACCCGTTGCTTTTTCGACAAACTAAATGGTATCCAATGAATTACGATTCCATTTTTCTCCATTTTCCTGAAAAAAGTCATTTGCCGTTTAGCATACTGCTGTATCGCAATGGTTAATCCTTTTATGAAGGCATCTTTATTGATTTTCCCTTCTAATAAATCAGCCAACCATTTATATTCAAGTCCCAACCAACGTAATTGTTCAAAAGATACTCCCATTTGCAAAAGACGTTCTCCTTCATCAATTAAACCTTCCTCTATCCTGCTCATCAAACGATTCGCGCATCTTTCTCTTCTTTCTTCATATGGGGGTTCTAAACCAAAAACAATAAATTTTCGATTCAATTCAATTGATTTTTCTAGAAATGGAGGTAATTCAGAAAAGGTATAATCTTTCAACAGAGATTCAATGTACAAACCCGATCCACCGCAAATAATAACAGGATTATTTCTATTTTCGATCTCTAGAATCTTGTGAAAGGCATCAAATTGAAAATGAGCAACTGAATAAGGAGTCCCAATTTCTAAGGTATCAATTAAATGAATAGGTATTTGTTGATCATTTAATTGGTATTCATTTAAATCCTTTCCGGTACCAATATCTAGATTTTTGTACAATTGTCTTGAATCCGCAGAAATAATTTCTGCCTGCAAATTAGCGGCTAATGCCACCGCTAGGGAGGTTTTTCCTGATGCAGTTGGACCTAACAAAACGATTAAAGGTAATCTAGGATTTGACATAACGCAATTTATAATTTCCTAAATTAAATTCATCCTCAACCATCATGGGTGGCGAAATTTCTTCCAAATGAAATCCAAATCCTTTTAAACCCTTTGCGTCATTCGATTCAATATCCACATAAGTCATAATGTCATCAAATGCCTCCAAATCTTCCATATAATTAAATATTTTTGAAATACCTCCAACAATTCGAATCCATGGTAAGGTGGCCAATCGAACCCATTCTAATGATTTTTTTCCTTGGAACCCTTCTTTTTTACGAATTAAATTTTTACCAAAAATAGCAACTCCTATTAATTCAGGTAAACCATTTGATGAATAACGGTGAATACGATGAGTTGGAATATAAATTCCCAAATAAAAGCGGGATTTAGTAAAACCTAACAAATGATATTTTTCCAAAAATGCATAAGAAACATCTTCACTAACCATTTTAATATGAATATCTCGTGCAAAAACAGCCAACTGTTTTTGCAATCTGCTTTGAATAAGTATTTGAATCAATTTCTTTTTATTCAACCACACCTTCTGTCGGATTACCCAAACCAGAAAACCTTTATAACGCAAGTTCAATACCTCTTTTTGTAAATCATTTGATTGTTCCAAGGAATTAGGTGATGTTTCTAAATAAATAATCATAAGATTTGCTTGCTTATGAAAAAAATGAAATTCTGCATTAACTTCAAAATGCAAGGACAAAAGAAATTCCCTAAAAGAGTCGTAATTTGGATTCAATCAATTTAAAGAAAAACAAATATACAGCCTATTGAGTAGAAAAAGACAATTAAAGGCTTTGATAAAAGCATATAACTAAACAGATATAAAACTATGGATTACCGTTTTGAGGCGAGCAGCAGAGAAGTATCAACCTTTACCAATCAGCAATTACGTGAACATTTTTTGATAGAAAATGTATTTCATGCCGATTCAATTCAATTAACTTACAGCATTTATGATCGAATGATTATTGGTGGTGCAAAACCAATAAACTTAGCATTGGAATTACAAAATCCTGACAAATTAAAAGCCGATTTTTTCCTTGAAAGAAGAGAAATGGGCGTAATTAATGTTGGGGGAAATGGAATCATAGAAGTAGACGGCAATGCTTATGAAATTAATAAATTGAGTGCTTTATACATTGGAAGAGGGAGTAAAAAAGTTGTTTTCAAATCGGAATCAAAAGAAAATCCGGCACTATTTTACCTATTATCTTCACCAGCTCACAAAGAATATCCTACACAGAAATTAGATAAAAAAGATGTAGTCACGGTAACCTTAGGAACTTTAGAAACTTCCAATCACCGGACAATTTATAAATATATTCACAACGAAGGCTTACAGTCTTGCCAATTAGTGATGGGCTTAACCATTTTGGAACCTGGGTCAGTTTGGAATACCATGCCTGCCCACGTACACGACAGACGAATGGAGGCCTATTTGTATTTCGATGTAGATCCACAACATGCGGTTTTACATTTGATGGGACAAACTCAAGAAACAAAGCATATTTGGGTTCACAATCACCAAGCTATCATTTCACCACCTTGGTCGGTCCATAGCGGTGCAGGAACAAAAAATTATTCGTTTATTTGGGGAATGGCTGGTGAAAATAAGGATTACACTGACATGGATTTCTCAGAAATAACTGAACTACGTTAATATGAAAAAAATATTTATCCTTTGTTTGTTAAGCATGTCTGCAATTGCTCAACAACCTTATTCCATTCAAATGGCTGAATCATTGATGCATACTCATCCAGATTCAATCACCGTCAAACCTGGCAAACCCGCAGGTTGGGATTATGAGCAAGGATTATACCTAAAAGCGTTGGAAAAAGTGTATCAACGTACAGGAGACGCAAAATATTTCAATTATATCCAAAAAAACATCAACACATTTGTTGATGAAAAAGGAAACATTCGAACCTACAAAATGGATGAATTTAACTCAGACAACATCACTACGGGCCGAATGCTTTTGTATTTATACCAAGAGATGGGGGATGAAAAATATAAATTAGCAGCAGAAAAATTAAGAAGTCAAATTGCAACCCAACCAAGAACTACAGAAGGAGGTTTTTGGCATAAACAACGTTATCCAAATCAAATGTGGTTAGACGGTTTATATATGCTAGAACCCTTTTATGCTGAGTTTGGAACTATTTTTAATCAAAACAATTGGGATGACATAGTAAAACAATTTCAATTATGTTGGAAGGGAACATTTGATAGTAAAACGGGCTTGTTATACCATGCCTATGATGCGGCAAAAGTTCAACCATGGGCTGATAAACAATCTGGTAAATCACCTAATTTTTGGGGAAGATCAATTGGTTGGTATGCAATGGCATTGGTAGATGTATTGGATTACATGCCTAAAAATCATCCAAAAAGAAATGTCTTAATTCAACAATTAAATGATTTATCGAAAGGTATCGCCAAATTTCAAGATGTAAAAACAGGATTATGGTACCAAGTACCGAACTTTCCAGGTAGAAAAGGAAATTATTTAGAGGCCTCTTGTGCTAATATGTTTGTCTATGCCTTTGCAAAAGGAGTTCGAAAAGGCTATTTGCCGAGTATTTATTTACAGAAAGCGCAAATTGCCTTTAATGGCATTTTGAAGGAATTTATTACGAAAGATGCCAATGGTTACATCCATTTAGAAAAAACCGTGACTGTTGGAGGTTTAGGTGGAACACCATACCGTGATGGTAGTTATGATTATTACCTTAGTGAGCCGACTCGTACAGATGATTTAAAAGGAGCTGCTCCATTCATATTAGCATCCTTAGAAATTGAAATTGCGAAAGAACTTCCCTTAGGAAAAGGAAAAAAAGTAGTAATGGATTACTATTTTAATCGTGAATTCAGAAAAACAAAAGACGGAAAATCAGAACGATTCCATTATACCTGGGAAGACAGAAAAGATTCAGGAATGCATTTATGGGGAATTCAATTTGAACAATTAGGAGCTGAATTGGATAGTTTACCAGTGGCGCCAAGTATTGCAAATTTGAAAGATGCCGATGTATACATTATTGTGGATCCAGATACACCAAAGGAGACTGCAAATCCAAATTATATCCAAGCAAAAGATGTACAAAATATCGTTCAATGGGTGAAAAATGGAGGGCATTTAATCATCATGGCGAATGATACTACAAATTGTGAGATAACACATTTAAATACCTTAATGAGAGAATTTGGTATTGAATTTGGAGGACCAAATAGAAACATGGTACAAGGCAAAAATTGGCACCAAGGAGCTGTAGCGATACCAGAAAAACATGAAATCTTTTCTAATATGAAAAAGATTTACATCAAGGAAATATCTACCTTATATTTAAGCAAAACAGCCAAATCAAGTATAAATCATGAAGGTGTTTCTGTGATTGCCACTGCAACTGTTGGAAAGGGAAAAGTTTTTGCAGTGGGTGATCCTTGGTTGTATAATGAATACACCAATAACCGCAGAATTCCTTTGGATTACGAAAATTTTCAGGCGGCTAAGAAATTGGCGGAATGGAGTTTGAAATAATAGGTAATAGTTAATTAATCATTTTTTTAAATTTTTGGCCAAATTTTTAAACCAATAATTTACAATTAACAATTAAAACCTATACCCCGTCCTTCTCTCCATTTCCTGTAGACTAATTTCATAAGTTCGCCAATTTTTGTGGAGGTTTCTAGCATTGGGAATGAAGACGCAGATTACTTGGTTATTGAAAAGTATAACTTTCCAACAAAATTTTGGAATTGGGATGTTGCAGCCAGGTAATCGATCCACAGCGCCAATGCTACCCGTGTAAATGGAAAGCTGATTG
>JBEBDG010000010.1:0-20491 GCA_041157165.1 Bacteroidota bacterium | reverse complement strand
ACAATTTCATTTCTGAAGGCTTTTCCAATTTGCGCAATTCCAAATGGAACTTTCATGCGTCCCGTTTTTTGAACGTTTAAAAAGTTGACAAAAATACCCTGTGCCGTTTCCGGACGCAGATAAATCAAACTAGCATCTTCAGATACTGCACCTACCTGTGTAGAGAACATTAAATTAAATTGACGAACTTCAGTCCAATTGCCTGTTCCAGAAACTGGACAAGTAATATTTTCATCAATGATTATCTGACGAACACCCTCTAAATCACCTGCATCTAAGCACTTTGCCATTTTTTGCAATAGTGCTTTTCCTCTGGCTTCATCCCCTTCGGCATCATATTGTGCTGCTCTTTCTTCTAATAAGGTATCTGCACGGTATCTTTTCTTTGAATCTTTGTTGTCTATCATCGGGTCATTGAACGAATCTACGTGTCCCGAAGCTTTCCAGGTGAGTGGATGCATAAAAATAGCTGCATCAATGCCCACCACGTTATCATTTAACATGGTCATGGCTTTCCACCATACCGTTTTCAAGTTATTTTTTAGTTCAACACCGTTTTGACCATAATCATAGACTGCTTGTAGACCGTCATATATTTCTGAAGAAGGAAATACGAATCCGTATTCTTTTGCATGCGAAATAATGTCTTTAAGGGCAGAGGCGGTGTCTTGCTTTTTGTTTTCCATTCTAGAATTTACTGTAATAATTTGCAATTTACCGAAAAGTCTCAAAGTATTAGGGCTAAAAACGGCTTTTTTTATAATTTTGTACTGAAATTTTTATCAATGAACAAAATTCTGTGCATTCGGTTGGGGTATTTAGGGGATGTACTCATGTGCAGTCCTGTGTTAAGATCTTTGAAAAATAAGTTCCCTCATGCTGAAATTCATTTTTTGAGCGGTGAATCTGCTCAAGAATTGCAAGAATCGCAGCCACATATTGATCATTGGCATTTTTACCAAAATAGTGTTCGAGCAATTGCAGCTAAACTTTGGAAAGAGAATTTTGACTTAATTATCGATTTTCAAGATTCGTTTACTTCTCGAATGATTCGTTTTTTATTGTTTAAAAAGTCTATTCGGATTAGCTCTTTTGAAAAAAATATATCAAATGCCTCGCATTTGGTACAACATTATTTTCAACAATTAGAAAAATTAAGTTTACCTTCAGACGACTTAGGTTTGGATTGGAAGCAACCTAAAACGGATTTGGAAATTTTCAAATTACCCTCTCACTATAAGGTATATGCTTTGGGTGCTCGAAGGGTTACGCGTGTCATCTCGTATCCCAAAATGATAGAATTGGTAGACCGTTTGCCAGGCAAATTGGTTTTGTTGGGTGATTCTTGGGATGAAAATTTTGGAGATCGTTTGGAGATTTTATTTCCAGAAAAAGTGATCAATCTTTGTGCAAAAACTACTATTATGGAATCTGCTGCAATTATGCAAGGTGCTCAAAAGGTAATTACACACAATTCATTGATGATGCACATTGCGGCGGCTCTTGAAAAGCAACCAATCGTTCTTTATACCAATACCTCTCCGAACGATGGCTTTGCTCCCTATAAGGCCCAATTTTCTGCCATTGAATTAGAAAATTTAGCGTGCAAGCCATGTATCAATCTTGAAAAAGATGTTTGTCCACTTTATCATTTTGATTGTGGTATGAAAATTAATTTAGATTATTTATTCGAATAGTATGAAAAATATACAATTTGCATTGCTGCAATTAGCTTGTTCTGAAAATGTAGTAGATAATTGGAATAAGACTACCTCCGCCATTCGAGAGGCAGCTAGGAAAGGAGCGCAGGTGATTTGCTTGCAGGAATTGTTTCAATCGGTTTATTTTTGTTATGAAGAAAACCAAGCTTTTTTTGAGCTTGCTGAGGCTATACCTGGTAAATCTACCAATGCATTAGGCGAATTAGCGAAAGAATTAAATGTAGTTATCGTCGCTTCCATGTTCGAAAAACGAGCAGCAGGTTTGTATCATAATACGACTGCGGTTATTGATGCAGATGGAACCTATCTCGGTAAATACCGTAAAATGCACATTCCAGATGATCCAGGATATTATGAAAAGTACTATTTTACGCCAGGTGATTTGGGTTATCAAGTATTTAATACAAAATATGCGAAAATTGGTGTTTTGATTTGTTGGGATCAATGGTATCCAGAAGCAGCACGATTAACTGCATTAAAAGGTGCTGAAGTGCTGGTTTATCCAACCGCGATTGGTTGGGATTTGGAAGAAAAAAATGGAGAAATCAATCGAGAACAATACCAAGCCTGGCAAACGATTCAACGCTCACATGCCGTTGCAAATGGAATTCCGGTGGTATCTGTGAACCGAGTTGGTATAGAAAACGGACAACAATTTTGGGGTGGAAGCTTTGTTGCAAATGCTTTTGGTAGCGTAATTTTCCAAGGTTCCCATCACAAAGAAGAAATTGCTGTGGTCCCTATTGATGTGGAATCAGCAGAATATTACCGTCGTACCTGGCCCTTCTTCAGAGACCGAAGAATTGATTCGTATGGGTGTATTACTGAAAGGTTCAATGATTGATGTGGCTTAAAGAGCCCTAGCCACAGCCCTTCGGCAAGCTCAGGGCCTCCACTCCCCACTTTCAACTTTCAACTTTCCACTTTCAACTTTCAACTTTCCACTTTCAAACCAAGGCCTAATGCGCCTCTAACCAGTTATTACCCACACCTAATCCTGTTTCAATTTTAATTCCTAAATCGAGTGCATTGCACATGATGTGATCTATTTTCTGACTTATATAGGTAATTTCGTCTTTGTGAGCATCAAACACCAATTCATCATGCACCGTTAAAATCATTTTCGATTTCAATTGTTCTTTTTGCAAGAAATCGTGAACCTTGATCATGGCTAGTTTGATCATATCCGCAGCTGAACCTTGGATCGGAGCGTTAATGGCATTTCGTTCTGCAAATCCACGTTCGTTCATGTTGGCAGAAAGGATATCCCTCAAATAACGTCTTCTTCCTAGTACCGTTTCCACATATCCTGTTTCACGAGCTTGTAGAATTGATTGATCCATAAATTGCTTCACTTTTGGGAATTGTACGAAATATTGCTCAATAATTTCTTTCGCTTCTGTTCTTGAAATACCAATTTGTTCAGCTAATCCGAAAGCAGAAACGCCATATATGATTCCGAAGTTAACCGTTTTAGCTTTTCTTCTCATGTCAGAATCGACCTGTTCTAAGCTAACACCAAACACTTTTGCGGCTGTTGCTTTATGTACATCTAGACCGTTGTTGAATGCGTCTAGCATCGAGTCGTCTTTTGAAAAGGCCGCCATGATTCGCAATTCAATCTGTGAATAATCGGCAGATAAAATTTGATAGTCTTCATTTCTTGGAATAAAGGCTTTGCGAATTTCTCTACCTCTGGCAGTTCGAATGGGTATATTTTGTAGGTTAGGATCTTTAGAGGACAATCGACCAGTTGCTGTAACGGCTTGCATAAATGAGGTATGAATGCGACCTGTTTTGGAACAAATCAATTGTGGTAAGGCATCAACGTAAGTTGATTTTAATTTTTGTAATTCTCTGAAATCTAGAATTTTGGAAGCAATTTCATGTTCTGCTTCCAATTTGGATAGGATTTCTTCACCAGTCATGTATTGACCTGTCTTGGTCTTTTTAGCTTTCGGATCCAATTTCATTTTTTCAAATAAAATGTCACCTAATTGCTTCGGAGAAGCAATGTTGAAACTTTCTCCTGCTAATTCGTATATCCTTTCTTGAACAATTTTAGAATCAGTTTCCAAGGTATTTGACATTTCTTTTAAGAAATCTATGTCTAAATTCACTCCTTCACGTTCGATGGAAGAAAGCACCCGTGTCAATGGCATTTCAACTTCATTTAGGAGAGAAATGGCTTTCGGATTCTTAATCAGTTGTTTGTCGAGATGTGGCTTCAATTGCAAAGTAATATCTGCATCTTCTGCGGCATATTCTTTGATAGTTGGAAGATCTATATCCCTCATATTGCCTTGTTTTGCACCTTTTTTGCCAATCAATTCTTCGATAGAAAGTGGTTCATAGTTTAAATAGGCCAGCGAAAGTGCATCCATGTTGTGTCGCTTTTCTGGTTCTATCAGGTAATGCGCCAACATGGTATCATAAATTTCCCCTTTAATTTCTATGTCATAATTAGCTAAAACACTCATATCATATTTAATGTTTTGAGCAATTTTTTGAATCTTTTCGTTTTCAAATACTTCTTTTAAGGGTTCAAGAAGTGCTTTTGTCTCTTCTTGATTAGCGGGGAAAGGAATGTAAAAGGCTTCACCTGTTCGATAAGCAAAAGACATGCCCACTAATTCGGCTTCAACAGCTAATAAACTAGTTGTTTCCGTATCAAAGCAAATAGACGTTTGTCTATTGAGGTAGTTAACTAATGATTTAATAGCTTGGATACCTTCTACCAAATGGTATTGATGCGCGGTATTTTGTAGGTTGTTATGGCTCGAAAAATTATCGATTTCTCCCGTTTCATCTGCTTCAAAGCTTGCAAATAGATCAATTTGATTACTTGCTACTTTAGGGGATTTTGATTTTGTGGCCACTTCCACGGGCGAATCTTCCCCTAAAATACGTTTTTTAAGTGTTCTAAATTCCAATTCCTCTAACAAGGGCTCTAATAAGTCCCTTTTAGCGGGTGTAGCAATCAATCGTTCTTCCTGGTAAACAATAGGCACTTCGCATAAAATTCTTGCCAAATGTTTTGACATGCGACCTTGTTCAGCAAAATTTTCAACGTTTTCTTTTAATTTCCCTTTTAATTGATGGGTATTATCCAGCAATTTTTCTAATGAGCCGTATTCTTGAATCAATTTTTGAGCCGTTTTTTCTCCCACTCCAGGTATACCAGGGATATTATCAACAGCATCGCCCATTAAGCTTAAAATATCTACTACTTGATCCACATTTTCGATATCCCATTTTTCACAAACTTCCTTTACACCTAATATTTCTACACCCTTTCCCATGAAAGCAGGTTTGTACATTTTTATCCGTTCCTCCACTAATTGTCCGTAATCTTTATCGGGTGTCATCATGTAAACAACAATCTCCGGATTAGCCTTTACTGCTTTTTTGGCAATTGTTCCAATGATATCATCTGCTTCATAACCATCTAAAATGAGTAGTGGAATATCCATTGCTTCTACTAATTTCTTTACATAAGGAATAGCTATGGTAATATCTTCAGGTTGTTCTTGTCGTTGCGCTTTATAGGCAGGGAAATCTACATGTCGAAAAGTAGGTGAGGGCGTATCAAATGCTACTCCTAAATAATCCGGTTTTTCCTTTTGAATGACTTCTAAAATGGTGTTGGCAAATCCAAATACAGCACTTGTGTTTAAACCTTTGGATGAAATACGTGGTGTTTTTGCAAATGCAAAATGTGCACGATAAATTAGTGCCATTGCATCGAAAAGGAACAATTTTTTCATAAATTTATGTTAGATTTTGCTTGCCTAAGCAATCAATTGTAAAGATAAAGAATTTAAAGGTGTAAAAATGAATTTAGCGGAGTTAAGAGAAAATTATCAAAAGGGAGAATTATTGGAATCGATGGTTGACCCAAATCCATTGGAGCAGTTTAAGGTTTGGTTCAAACAAGCACAAGATACAAAAGTTCCTGAGCCCAACGCCATGTATTTAAGTACTGCGGGTTTAGATGGTCGTATTTCTGGTAGAATTGTACTCTTAAAAAGTGTTGGTGATGGTTTTTCTTTTTACACTAATTATTTATCCCACAAAGGGGAAGATTTATTAATTCACCCAAAGGCTTCACTTACTTTTTTCTGGGTTGAACTGGAACGCCAAATCAGAATAGAAGGTGAGGTTAAAAAATTAAGTAAGGAAGAATCTCAGGCTTATTTTACCGTACGCCCGCGTGCATCGCAATTGGGTGCATGGGTTTCTAAACAAAGTTCTCGCATTGATTCCCGTAATTATCTTGAAAATCGATATAAGGAATTAGAGGCCGAATTTGAGAACAAAGAAATTCCGATGCCCGACTATTGGGGGGGGTACGAACTTATTCCTACCTATTTTGAATTTTGGCAGGGTAGACCCTCGCGTTTACATGATCGGATAATTTATGAGCTGGAAGGAAAGAGTTGGAGGATTGGGAGATTGGCACCTTAGGAGTGGAGAGTTGAAAGTTGAGAGTTGAAAGTGGAGAGTTGAAAGTGGAGAGTTGAAAGTTGAGAGTTGAAAGTTGAGAGTTGAAAGTGGAGAGTTGAAAGTTGAGAGTTGAAAGTGGAGAGTTGAAAGTTGAGAGTTGAAAGTTGAAAGTGGAGAGTTGAAAGTGGAGAGTTGAAAATTGAAAGTTGAAAGTGTACAGTATTTTTTTCTCTTTTCCCTTTTCCCTTTTCTCTTTTCTCTTTTCCCTTTTACAATTCCTTAAGCTCTATCGTTTTCTGCGTCTGAAATCCTTCTCCATACACCACTCCAATTTTGTGTCCCATCTCCATGGCGCGAGATTTGATGAAATTTAAAAACTCTGGTGAGGAGATGTAAGATGCTGGTTCCTTGGATTGAGGGTCAAAAAATTGACTTTTAAATGCCCGAATGGCGGCTTCTTTTTGGTCCCAGAAAGAAGTGATATCAAAAACAAAATCAGGCTCTAAATAACGGTCTTGAATATAATGGTAGACGTTTCTTGGTCTCCAAGCAGTTTGCTCTTGACCCTTTAATTCTGTTTTGATTTGTCTTAATCCAGCTAAAAAACAAGCATCAATAGCCAATTTTGCACCCTTTCCGTGATCAGGATGACGATCTTCAAGAGCATTTGCAAAAACAATATCTGGTTGGTATTTACGTATTACTTGAACAAGTTTAAGCTGGTTTTCTTCATCATTTTGAAAAAAACCATCTCTGATTTCAAGATTTTCTCTAGCATGGAGTCCTAGTATTTTGGTTGCTTCTGCTGACTCTGCCAAACGAATTTCTGGGGTTCCTCGGGTACCCAATTCTCCTCTGGTAAAATCAACAATCCCCACTTTTTTTCCTTTTTGTATCAAGGATAAAATGGTTCCAGCACAAGATAATTCTGCATCATCTGGGTGGGCTGCCATCACTAAAACATCTAATTTCATCATCGTAATCTTAGTCTTCTTCCAGCGCGAATGGTACTTGATAATCGTAATCCATTGATTCTTGCCAATCGACTTGCAGATATACCTGCCTTTTGTGCAATGGTATATAAAGAATCTCCTGATCGTACTTTGTACCAATATTTTTTTCTACTTTTTATTTTTTCACCAGAAGCTCCAAATTCATTTCGTAAACTAAGTGATCTTCTGTCAAAGGTTCTAGCTGTCAAAACGATATGGTCAGAAATGGGTTCTGCTTTGCCAAAATCAAAGACATACATGGGATTGAAGGGATTCCCTTCAAAACGTGTTTCATAATGTAAATGAGATCCTGTACTTCTTCCTGTGTTACCGCCTAGACCAATTTCATCACCTGCCTTGACCATGGTTCCTGGCTCAAAATTCTTCTTAGAAAGGTGTCCATATAATGTTTCTAGTCCATTGTAATGCCTTACTACTACATAATTACCATATCCTCCGTAATCAAAACCATTGATTCTCACAATTCCATCAAATGTGGAATAAACAGGATATCCTGTTTCTAAATCTAAATCGACACCCGCATGCAAGCGTCCCCAGCGGGGTCCAAATGGACTTGTCAATTTGACATTAGCCAATGGATTTGCCCAATTTCTTCCTGAGGGAATATTGTACAATTCAATGTCAACTGGTTCATCAAAATCTTTTGCATCAATATCATAAGGATCGATATTTCTTGTATCCCAAATGGAATAATAAGAAGCAACTGTTACAAAATCTTCTGATCCTTCTGGAGCAGCCTCTTCCTCGATTTCAACGACCAAGTTTTCACCTTCATCAACCGAGGTTGTATCGAAATTACTAATACTGGTATTTACGATTTTTATGGGCTCGAATTTTCGTTCATCTATTTCAGATCCTGCAACTTTTCCAGAGGTTTCAGTAGTTTCAGTTCTAAATTGAAGAGGAGGAAGTTCATCCAATTCGTCTCTCTTATTTACCGAAGGAGGCGTTGGTTTACTCTCGATTTTAGTATTTTTTTTGAATAAATTCTTTTCTTGTCCATAAGCTGCGCTTATGCATAAAACAAATAAAATACTCAAAAGGAATTTTAATTTTTGCATACATTTTTAGTGTAATCCTTTGGCTGCCAACCAACGTTCGGCATCTAAGGCCGCCATGCACCCGCTTCCTGCAGCGGTGATAGCTTGTCTATAAATGGTGTCTTGAACATCTCCACATGCAAATACACCCTCCACATTGGTTCTAGAACTACCTTTTTCTGTAACGATGTATTCTTGGGCATCCATTTCCAATTGTCCTCTGAAAATAGATGTATTGGGCTGGTGACCAATCGCAACAAAAAATCCAGTTAATGCTATTTCACTGCTCGTCCCAGTTTGATTATTTTTGATTCGAATACCTGTTACTCCACTAGCATCCCCCAAAATTTCCTCAGTTTCAGAATTCCAATGTATTTCAATTTTTGGATTATTTTTAACGCGTTCTTGCATGATTAAAGAAGCACGCATTTCATTTCTACGTACAATTAAATGCACTTTTTCACACAAGTTGGCCAAATAAGAAGCTTCTTCTGCCGCTGTATCGCCCGCACCTACTACAGCCACCGTTTGATTCCGATAAAAGAATCCATCACATACTGCGCAGGCAGAAACCCCTAATCCATTGAACTTTGTCTCACCTTCCAATCCCAACCATTTGGCAGAGGCACCTGTGGCAATGATCACTGCATCCGCTTCAATCTCATGCGAATCGTCTATCCAAACCTTCTTAGGGGAAGTTGTGAAATCAACTTGTGTTGCTAATCCAGTACGAACATCAGATCCAAATCTTTTGGCTTGATTTTCTAAGTCTATCATCATAGTAGGACCATCAACTCCATGTGGATATCCAGGAAAATTGTCTACTTCCGTGGTGGTTGTTAACTGACCACCTGGTTGTCCACCTTGGTACAATACCGGGTGTAAGCCTGCTCGAGAAGCATATATTGCGGCTGTGAATCCAGCAGGACCTGAGCCTATGATTAAACATTTAATTTTTTCTGCCATGAGTAATTTAATAACGATTCTAAAACAACAACTCTTAATGAGTGAGAGTTCAATAGCCTGCAAAATTCGTTAAATCTTCCTACTTTGCCAAACCAATTTTTCGATTTAAATCTTACATTTGTTTTAAAGAATAAAAACCTAAACGAATGAATTCTAAAAAAATTACTCATAATCTCACATTTTATGTCCTAATATGTGTCTTTCTTGGCGTTCTTATTGGTCATTTTTACAAAGAAATTGCCTTGTTTAAGGTCCTAGAGGAAAAATTTACCTATTCTTTTTTGGGTGCTGAATTGGCTATTGGTCCAAGTTTATCAGAGGTTTTTTCAGGAATATTCATCAGTTTGGTAAAATTGTTTATCAATCCAATAATATTCCTAACGATTAGTCTAGGGATTGTGAATATGGGCAATTTGAAAAAAGTAGGTCGAGTTGGTGGAAAAGCTGTCTTGTATTTTGAAATTATTACTACTTTCGCACTCCTGATTGGAATTTTTGTTTCCCATATTTTAGAACCAGGGGTGGGGGTGATTCGTTCTGAAGTGGGTGGTGGGGATATCTCAAAATATACTGCTAAAGCAGCCAGTTTTAATTGGATAGGATTTTTCAAGGAAAATTTCACCATTCAAGTATTGTTTTTTTCCATCTTTTTTGGTGTTTTTTTAAATCAAGTACGTGGAAAGGCTAAAATGGTTTCAGGAATGAATCAGGCCTTGCATTGGATTTTTAAAGGATTGCATGCCATCATGTATTTAGCTCCTCTGGGTGCTCTGGGTGGAATGGCTTATACCATTGGTAAGTTTGGAATTCATTCGCTAATTCCTCTAGGTAAATTGATGATTTCGGTGTATGCCACCATGGGGATATTTGTTTTTTTAGTTTTGGGGCTTGTTTTGAGGTCTTGCGGGGAGCGAATAGGAAGCTTTTTGAATTACATCAAAGCAGAATTGCTCATTGTTTTGGGTACCTCTTCATCTGAAGCAGCTTTACCATCTCTTATGCAAAAATTAGAAAAAATGGGATGCTCAAAATCAGTTGTTGGTTTGGTGGTTCCTGCCGGATATTCTTTTAACTTAGATGGCACAAGTATTTACCTTTCCATGGCCATCTTATTTTTGGCTCAAGTGTATGGGATAGATTTAACGCTTGGACAAATGGTAACCATTTTAGGCGTATTAATGATTACCTCGAAGGGTGCTGCTGGAGTAACTGGAAGTGGATTTGTGGTATTGGCTTCCACGATTTCTGCCTTACAGGTAATACCGATGGAAGGATTGGCACTTTTGTTAGGAGTGGATCGTTTTATGTCGGAAGCAAGGGCTATTACCAATTTCATTGGAAACGGTGTGGCAACTGTTTGGCTTGCCAAACATGAAAATGAGTTTAATAAAGAGTAACAATTCATCAATACTATAAATTATGTCTGTATCGAACATTTTAAAACAAGATGCATTGGCTTATCATGCCGAGGGTAAACCAGGTAAAATCGAAGTAAAACCCACCAAATCTACAGCCTCGCAGCGTGATTTATCTTTGGCCTATTCTCCTGGAGTAGCGGAACCTTGTCTGGAAATTGCTGATAATATTGAAAAAGTGTATGATTACACCGCTAAAGGAAATCTAGTGGGCGTGATATCTAATGGAACGGCTGTGTTGGGATTAGGAAATATTGGTGCAGAAGCGAGCAAGCCAGTGATGGAAGGAAAAGGGGTTTTGTTTAAGATTTTTGCAGACATAGATGTTTTTGATTTAGAATTGAATTGTACAGACCCGAATGACTTTATTGAAACGGTAGCTCGTTTAGAACCAACTTTTGGTGGTATCAATTTAGAAGACATCAAATCGCCCGAGTGTTTTGAGATTGAAGAAAAGCTGAAAAGTCGTTTGAAAATACCTATCATGCACGATGACCAGCATGGAACGGCCATTATTTCTTCTGCAGCGCTCATCAATGCCTTGGAATTAGTCAATAAGGACATCTCAAAGGTGAGGTTTGTCGTGTCCGGTGCGGGAGCAGCGGCTATTTCTTGTATCAAATTATATTTACAATTAGGAGCCGATATTCGCAATTTTACCATTTTTGATAAAGATGGTTTGGTTTCGGAGACCAGAACTGATTTAAATAAATACCTTAAGCCTTTGGCTTGCGAAGCCCCTCGAAAAACTACTTTGGAAGAAGCCATGGTAGGTGCAGATGTTTTTTTGGGGCTATCAGTTGGTAATATTTTGACCAAAGAAATGGTGGCCGCAATGGCGGCCAATCCGATTGTTTTTGCGATGGCCAATCCAACGCCTGAAATTGCATATGATGTAGCTGTATCGGTACGCGAAGATCTCATTATGGCCACTGGTCGGTCCGATTATCCAAATCAAGTAAATAATGTATTGGGTTTTCCGTTCATTTTTAGAGGAGCCTTGGATGTTCGTGCCAGGGAAATAAATGAAGCCATGAAATTGGCAGCAGCCAAGGCATTGGCTGAATTGGCCAAAAAACCAGTTCCTGATATAGTGAATTTAGCTTATAATGAGAAGAGTTTAAATTTCGGACCCGAGTATATCATTCCCAAACCGATTGATCCTCGATTGATAACCACTGTTTCAATGGCAGTGGCTAAAGCTGCAATGGATTCGGGAGTTGCTGCTTCGCCAATTAAAAATTGGGAGGCCTACGAGTTGCAATTGGCAAAACGCTTAGGATTGGATAACCAAGTGATGAAGTTCATCATGAAACGTGCAAAAAGTAATCCAAAACGTATTGTTTTTGCGGATGCTGAGAATTTAAAAGTATTGAAAGCAGTGAGGGAAGTGGTAGATGAGGGCATTGCTAAGCCCATTTTATTGGGAAGAAAAAGCAATATTGAATCCATTGCTGAAGAACATCATATTGATTTAACAGGTGCGGAAATCATGGACTTACGTGCACCAGAAAATGCAGATTTACTGAAGAAATTTGGTGAATTGTATTACGAAAAGCGCAAGAGAAGAGGGACCACGCGTTGGGAAGCCGATAAAGAAGTACGTAAAAGCAATTATTTCGCCTCCATGATGTTGGATACCAAAATGGCAGATGGGGTTATTTCTGGTTTAACCAAAAATTATCCCGATGCGATTCGTCCAGCTTTACAAATCATTGGTAAAAAAGAGGGCGTGAAGAAGGTTGCTGGTATGTATTTGTTGTTAAGTGATAAAGGACCCTTATTTTTCTCAGATACAACCATCAATTTTGATCCTAAGGTAGAAGATATTGTTGAAATTACGGAATTAACAGCCAAAACGGTGGAGCAATTCAATATCAAACCACGCATTGCTTTATTGAGTTACTCGAATTTTGGGTCGGCAGATGGTGAAGATGCATCAAAAATGCGAGAAGCAACTCGCATTTTGCAAGAAAAATTTCCTAATTGGATCATTGAAGGAGAAATGCAAGCCCATTTAGCCTTTGATAAAGAATTAAGACAACAAAATTATCCATTTGCTCAATTAGGAAATGAAACAGCCAATACCTTAATTTTCCCTAACTTGTCTGCAGCTAATATTGCCTATAATTTATTAAAAGAAGCTGCCAATATTGAGTACATTGGTCCGATTTTATTGGGACTCAAAAAACCAGTGCATGTATTGCAATTAGGCGCATCTGTAAGAGAAATTGTCAATATGGTGGCCATTGCAGTGGTGGAGGCTAATCCCTAAACCGAATTGCTTCCAGAGGACTAATCTTCTGAATGTATAATGTAGGAATGCTCAGAAAAATAGCAACTAAACAGATTGTACCCAGATTGATATACAACCAAGTTTGAGCCGACCAGTAAATGGGCACTGAGTCCATGTAATAAGTGCCGCGATCCAAGGGAATCAGTTGATATTGATCTTGTAGATAACAAAAGCCAAAGGCAATCAGATTAGCAAATAATATGCCCCAGGCCAGGATGAAAATGCCATTCCACCAAAAAATACGTCTGATTTGTCGATTTCTTGCACCCATCGACTTCATAAGGCCAATCATTGGGATGCGCTCCATAATCAATACCCAAAGCGTGGCAATGAGATTAAATCCTGCCACAAAGAGTAGGAGTGTGATTAAAATGACAATATTTCGATCCAACATGACCAACCAATCAAAAATTGCTGGATCAATCTCTTCAATCGTATCCAATCGTAATTCAAGTGGCAAGGTCTTTTCTAAAATGGATGATATATTAGCTGCTCTTTCTTTTAGGTGTACTTCTACAGAACTGTATTGATTTTCAGGAACTTGCGTAAGCTCTTTTACCCAATTGATATTTCCAAAAACCGTGTATTGGTCAATTTCCTCCAATCCGGTTTCGTAAATACCTTTTACTAGTACTTTCCTTGGACGATTGGCAGCTGATAAAAAATAGAGAATTAAATGCTCGCCCGCCTTCACCTGACACTTATCAGCAATACTTTTAGAAAGATAAACTTCTTGTTTACCTAAAAGACCTAATTTCCCTTCAATCAAATGAGGCTTTAACTCCTTTTCTAAAAATTCTTTTGAATCCGTTCCTTTTACTACCATGCCTGATAGCGTTTTTTCGCCTACTAATATGCCCGGACTCTGTACCGTTTTATGCAAATAGTCAACTCCCTCCATGGCCAATACTTGCTCTTCCCAGGCTTTTGGTACTTGTAAATACTTCGGTGTCAAACTATGATCTTCAGATACCCTTGAAATCTTATAATTACCTGAAAAACCGGTAATTTTTCGAATAATGGCCTGTTTGAATCCAAATAATATGGCAAATGAGGTGATGACAATAGCAGTTCCTAAGGCTATGGTACCTATACCCACATACGTTACGGTCTTCGAAAATGAAGTTTGCTCAGTATTTCGGATTTTTTTTGCAACAAACAAGGAAAAATTCATACCTTTCGACTCAAATTATCGCAAAGTAAGTATTATGCTTCGACACCTCCAAATTATTGCTTTTTTACTTGGTATTTCCTTTTTTTCTGTAGCATCCACACCTAAAAATTTTACCCCAGCCGCAGCCCAATTTGAACAGTATCTACCCTTGATAAACGGTAAAAAGGTGGCTTTAGTGGTAAACCATACTTCTATGGTGGGTCGAAAACATTTATTGGATACCTTAGTCTCAAAGGGAATTCAAGTAGTGAAGGTATTTGGTCCGGAACATGGTTTTAGGGGAAAGGCAGATGCGGGTGATCATGTAGATAATGAAACAGATCCAGCCACTGGCGTGGCTGTGGTTTCACTTTATGGAAAACATAATAAACCAACTCCAGAAGATTTAAAAGGAGTGGAGGCTGTGATTTTTGATATTCAAGATATTGGCGTTCGTTTTTATACCTACAGCTCTACCTTGCATTTGGTGATGGAGGCCTGCGCTGAAAATAAAGTTCCTTTAATTGTTTTAGACCGTGCGAACCCTCATGCTAATGAAGTAGATGGACCCCTTCTTGATCGTAAATTTGCCTCTTTTGTGGGTTTGAATCCGATTCCACTTTTATATGGTTGCACTTCAGGCGAATTGGCACAAATGATTAATGGAGAGGGCTGGTTAAAAAATGGTGTAAAATGTCAATTATCGGTGATTCCTGTGCCAAATTATAAGCGCAAAGAGGCAGTGCATATCAGTATTGCTCCTTCGCCCAATTTGCCGAATGACCAAGCCATTGCCTTATATCCATCCATTTGTTTATTTGAACCTACCGTGGTTAGTGTAGGTAGAGGAACGGATTTTCCTTTCCAAACAATTGGTACACCTGCAAAGAAAATAGGTGATTTTCAATTCACACCTGTTCCAAAACCCGGAGCGATGGATCCTGTAATGAAAAATCAATTGTGTTTTGGTTATGATCTTCGACAAGTAAATGCACAGAAAATTGGTTTTTCTTTGAAATATTTGGTTGAATTCTTCCAACAATCAGATTTGAAAGAGAAATTCTTTACTTCTCCTTCTTTTTTTGATAAACTGGCTGGAACCGATCAATTGCGGATGCAATTGATGAATGGACTTTCAGAATCGGAGATTCGAAAGTCTTGGTCAACAGATTTAGCTTCCTATCGACAAATTCGCAAAAAATACTTGATATACCCTTAGATTTTTCCGACCTTTGCCGTTTATTTTTGACAAAAGCTTACAATGGCAGAAAAAATCATTATTCTCGATTTCGGTTCTCAGGTAACTCAGTTAATTGCACGTCGAGTGCGTGAGTTGCAAGTTTATTGCGAAATTCATCCATTTAATCATATTCCAGCAATCGATGAGTCTGTAAAAGGGATTATTCTTTCTGGTTCTCCTTGTTCGGTACGTGAGGAAGATTCTCCTCGAGTAAACCTTAACCAATTTGGTGAATTGCCTATTTTAGGGATTTGTTATGGTGCGCAATTGTTAGCTTATTTAGGAGGTGGCTCAGTGGAGGCTTCACAGCATAGAGAATATGGTCGTGCACATTTGAAGAGCGTTAAAAATAGTATCCTATTACAAGATGTTTCGGCTAATTCACAGGTTTGGATGTCGCATGGTGACACCATCATGGAATTACCTGCTGAATATGAAGTTATTGGTTCAACCGAATCGGTTCGTGTAGCGGCTTTCGCCCATCCGAATAAACCAATTTTTGGTATTCAATTTCATCCAGAAGTAACCCATAGCACAGAAGGAAAGCAAATTTTGAAAAATTTCGTGCAAGGTGTTTGTGGTTGTTCAGCTTCCTGGACGTCTGATTCCTTTGTAGAAACAACTGTTGCCGATTTGAAATCAAAATTAGGCAATGATAAAGTAGTTTTAGGACTTTCAGGTGGAGTAGATAGCTCTGTTGCAGCGGTATTATTGCACAAAGCCATTGGTAAAAATTTGTATTGTATTTTTGTAGATAATGGCTTGCTTCGTCAAAACGAGTTTGAGGAAGTATTAGAATCATACAAAAATTTAGGTCTTAACGTAAAGGGTGTTGATTCCAAGCAGCGTTTTTACGATGCCTTGGCGGGATTATCAGATCCTGAAGCAAAGCGTAAGGCCATTGGAAAAACCTTTATTGATGTATTCGATCATGAAGCACATTTGATTGAAGGAGTAAAGTGGTTGGGACAAGGTACTATTTATCCAGACGTGATTGAATCCGTTTCGGTGAAAGGTCCCTCTGCCACCATCAAATCGCACCACAATGTAGGTGGATTGCCAGATTTTATGAAATTGAAGGTAGTTGAGCCATTGAATACCCTATTTAAAGACGAGGTTCGTTTGGTAGGGAAAACATTGGGTATTGATCAAAAAATTTTAGGCAGACATCCATTCCCTGGTCCAGGTTTGGCCATTCGTATTTTAGGAGATATTACAGCTGAAAAAGTTGATATTTTACAAAAAGTAGATGCCATTTTTATAAATGGCTTGAAATCTGAAGGATTATACGATCAAGTTTGGCAGGCAGGAGCAATCTTGTTACCTGTTCAATCGGTAGGTGTTATGGGTGATGAGCGAACCTACGAGAAAGTTGTCGCACTTCGCGCAGTGACCTCTTTGGATGGTATGACAGCCGACTGGTGTCATTTACCATATGATTTCTTGGGCAGAATCTCCAATGAAATTATCAATAAAGTTAAAGGTGTTAATCGCGTGGTGTACGATATTTCTTCGAAGCCACCAGCAACGATTGAGTGGGAGTAAAAAAGTGGAAAGTTGAGAGTTGAAAGTTAAAAATTATTCACATTCCACTTTCAACTTTCCAATTTCAACTTTCCACTAATATATCAGCAATTCGTAAAACCACCTCCGTTGCTTTCTGCATATCCTGCACCGAAACCCATTCTTGTTTGGAGTGAAAGGCGTGTTCGCCGGCGAAGATGTTGGGACAAGGGAGACCCATGAAAGTGAGTCTTGAACCGTCTGTACCGCCACGAATACTTTTTAGTTCTGGGTTTAGTCCAGCTAATTTCATCGCATCTAATGCGATTTGAGTGATTTCTGGTCGATCTTTTAAGATCTCATTCATATTACGGTATTGCTCCGTTTGTTCAAAAGTAAAACTTGATTTCGGATAATTTTGCAATACTTCTTTTGCGATGTTTTGAATATGTTCCCCTTGTTTGATCAATTGATTTTTGTCAAAATCGCGAAGAATAAATTCAATTTTAGCTTCTTCCACAGAACCTGAAATTTCTACGGGATGAATGAATCCCTCTAATTCTTCTGTCGATTCAGGAGAAAGAATGTTTTTCGGCAGCTTGGCAATGATTTCAGCCGCAATTTTGATGGCAGACTCCATTCTGTTTTTTGCAAATCCCGGATGCTGAGAAACTCCATGAATGGTTAATACGGCTCCATCAGCTGAAAAGGTTTCATTTTCAAGGTGTCCGCGTTTTTCTCCATCTAACGTATAGCCAAAATCTGCCTTTATTTTGGAAAGATCAATGTGGTCTGTTCCTCGGCCCACCTCTTCATCAGGAGTGAACACAATGGTAATATCTCCATGTTTTACTTCTGGGTGACTTTGCCAAAAGGCGACTGCATCCATTATTTCGGCAAGACCTGCTTTATTATCGGCTCCCAATAGAGTTTTACCCGAGGCAGTGATGATGTCATTCCCTATTTGTTCTGCTAAATCAGGATGGTCAGCAAGTTTGATAATTACATTATGATCTTCTGGAAGTACTAAATCTTGTCCTTGGTAATTTTTATGAATCATAGGCTTTACGTCCTTTCCTGAGCAATCCGGTGAGGTATCCATGTGAGAGCAAAAAAAGATACCTGGTATTTTATGAATTAGGTTGGATGGTAAATAAGCATAAACATAACCGTATTCATCCATGTGGGCATTTTCAATGCCCAATTCTTTTAATTCTTTCTCTAATAATTTTCCTAGATTTTTTTGTTTTTCTGTACTTGGAAAACAAGTGGCATTGGGGTCCGACTGGGTGTCAATTTGGACATAACGTAGAAAACGTTCTTTCGAAGAAAAGGAATACTTGTTAATTTTTTCAGATAAGGTGCTCATTTAACCAAATTTTATTGAACTTTTTTTAGAAAAAGTTGTGAATAATAAATTATTTTATTTTGGATTCGTAAAGGTAATCAAGGTTTCAAAATTACATATTATCTTAGTGAATTGATTTTTGAGAACAGTGCCAAACTGTTTCTCTTTTTCAAAGTTTTGATTAAGTTTAATTTAAACAATTATGTCGCAAAACGCAGTTATTAATGTAGATGGTAAAACATTTGAACTTCCTACATTATCAGGTTCTGAAAACGAGAAGGCAATAGATATTGCTAAACTTCGTGATTTATCAGGATATGTAACGTATGATCCAGGTTTTAAAAATACCGGAGCAACAAAAAGTGCAATTACTTTCTTAGATGGTGAGGAGGGTATTTTACGTTACAGGGGATATTCAATTGAAGAATTGGCTGATAAAGCCACTTTTTTAGAAGTTGCCTATTTATTAATTCATGGAGAATTACCAACACAATCTCAATTAGAGGGCTTTTCAAATGCTATCAAGGCAGAGGCTGCAGTAAACGATTCGATTGTAAAGGTATCCAATGCATTTCCGAAAGAAGGACATCCAATGTGTGAAATTGCAGCATTGGTGGGTTCTATGTCGGCATTTTATGATGTAGATGGAAACGAAGATCCTGAGAAAAGTATATTGCGTTTAATTGCTCAATTGCCAATTATGGCTACTTGGTGGTATAAAAAATCGATTGGGGAAGGTATCAATCAAGCAGATACTACTTTAGATTATTGTTCAGATTTCTTGCAATTAATGTTTAAAACTCCTGGAACAGACTATCAAGTGGATCCAATTGTTTCTAAGGCCTTAAATAAATTATTAATCTTACATGCTGATCATGAGCAAAATTGTTCAACTTCAACAGTGCGTCTTGTAGGATCTTCTCATGCAAGTTTATATGCCTCTATTTCTGCAGGTATTAATGCACTTTGGGGACCACTTCACGGGGGTGCTAATCAAGAGGTGATTGAAATGTTGGAGGCCATCAAAGCGGATGGGGGAGATACAGAGAAATACATTGCAATGGCGAAGGATAAAAACTCAGGATTCCGATTAATGGGTTTTGGTCACCGTGTTTACAAAAACTTTGATCCTCGTGCTAAAATCATTAAAAAAGCAGCTGATGATGTATTAAAGGCATTGGGTGTAAACGACCCAGTATTAGGAATTGCACAACGTTTAGAACAAGCGGCTTTAAGTGATGAGTATTTCGTTGCTCGTAAATTATATCCAAATGTCGATTTCTATTCTGGAATTATTTATCGTGCACTTGGTATTCCTACCAATATGTTCACAGTAATGTTTGCCATTGGTCGTCTTCCAGGTTGGATTGCACAATGGAAAGAAATGAGAGCTAACAAGGAACCTATTGGTCGCCCTCGTCAAATTTATACTGGTGCAACGCCAAGAGCGTTTGTGGAGATAGGGAATAGGTAAGAGGGAAAAGGGAATAGGGATTAGAGAAATAGGGAATAGGTAAGAGGGATTAGGGATGAGGTGTAAGGTTTGTTGCCTTAAAATATTTTAAAACCTGGGATGGAAATCTCAGGTTTTTTATTTTTCAGGATAATAAGGCTACCTTTGTCCTTATGTTTTTAAATAAAAATTATTTCTTCCGAGTTTTAGTTTTAATACTAATTCCTCTTTTTGTTGGAATTAAGTTGAAGGCTGAAGGAACTTGGCACGCGGGAATGGCTTCATTTTACAGTAAAAAATTAGCCGGAAGAAAAACAAGTAGTGGGGAGCGATTCAATCCTTACATTTACACTGCCGCCCACAGAACTTTACCCATGGGTACTTGGGTGGAAGTAAAATCTTTACGCACAGATCGTATCACATTTGTTCGAATCACAGACAGGGGGCCGCATCGAAAATCACGTTTAATTGATGTTTCCTATGCTGCTGCTAAAGAATTAGGCATCGTTGGATTTGGCGTTTCCAAAGTTATCATTAGGCCACTTTTCAAGGAAGATTTGACAGATTCGCTCTTACACTTTTTGAAAAAGAAAGATCAACTGGGTAAAAAATTAAAAGTTAAAAGTAAGAAGGTCAAAAAAGGAATTAAGAAAAAGAAATTGAAGGTTAAAAGTGTAAAAAGTAAAAAGTAAAAAGTAAAAAGTCAATAATTAACGTTCAATTTTCAACTTTCAATTTCACCTCAATTCTTCTATTAATAGCAAGATCTTTCGATTTGGGTTTAGAGTGTCCAAAACCTTGACAATTGATTCGGTCAGTGGAAATTCCAGCATTTAGTAGGTAGTTTTTAACAGCAAAAGCACGTTTCTCTGATAAAATAATATTGTTATTTGCATT
>JBEBDG010000009.1:0-21178 GCA_041157165.1 Bacteroidota bacterium | reverse complement strand
CAAACAATAGTTTATCTCAAAATGAAGAATATGTATCTGAAGTAAAAATGGCTGAAAAGGTAAAAGAGGAATATTTGAAAAAATTTGCAAATGCAGTAAATGAGGATAATGTAAAAATTTTGATTACAAAATCAGATGTAGAAGAGGGATCGCAAATATACACTACTAATTGCGTTGCTTGCCATGGCGATAAAGGACAGGGTGGTGTTGGACCAAATTTAACGGATAAATTTTGGATTCATGGAGGATCAATTAAAAGTCTTTTTCATACCATTACAAATGGTGTACCTGAAAAGGGTATGATTGCTTGGAATAAATCACTTAATCCTGTTCAAATTCAAAAAGTTGCTTCTTTTATTGTAAGTTTGCAAGGATCTAATCCAGCTGGAGCAAAAGAACCACAAGGCACAAAAGAACCATAAAAACCATACTATGAAACCCAACATCGGAAAACGTGATCGAATTTTTAGAATTGCAATTGCAATTGCACTTTCGATACTAACGTATTCAGGAATCATTCCTGAAACAATTGCACTGCCAGTTTATATTGTAGCTATTTTAGTTGCAATAACGGGAATTACAAGAGTTTGCCTGTTGTATAAACCTTTTGGAATTAGTACTTGCCGTGAAAAGTAGATTTTTTAATACATAAGGTCCGGCAACGGACCTTTCTTTTTTATGTTAACACCCTTTAATTTAGATAACGAAGATTTTCGTAATCATCTTTATAATCAATCCAAAGATGGAAAACGACTTTGGATCTATCCAGGAAGAATCATCGGAAAATTATATAAAGCAAGAACTTTATTTTCATGGTTCTTATTAATCACATTATTTGGATTACCTTGGTTGCAATACCAAGGACATCCCATCTTTATGTTCAATTTTATTGAACGCCAATTTATTTTTTTTGGCGTTCCTTTTTTCCCTCAAGATTTTCATTTAGTTGCACTAGGTTTGGTCTCTTTCTTGCTTTTTATTAGTTTATTTACTGTTTTATTTGGTAGGATTTGGTGCGGTTGGGCATGTCCTCAAACAATTTTTATGGAAATGCTTTTCCGTAAAATAGAATATTGGATTGAAGGTGATGACAAGTCACAAAGAAAACTGGCAGATGCACCCTGGACAAAAGAAAAAATAATTAAAAAATTCAGTAAACACTTTCTATTTTTTTTAATCTCTTTCGGAATTTCAAATACTTTTTTAATGTATTTGATTGGAAATTCTGATTGGTTAAAAATGATAAATGAACCTCCTCAATTACATTTGAAAGGACTTTTTTTAATGATTGTTTTTACAGGAGTATTTTATTTTGTTTTTGCTCGATTTAGAGAAATGGTGTGTATGGTAGTTTGTCCTTACGGAAGGTTACAAGGCGTTTTATTAGACAATAATTCCATCAATGTCCAGTATGATTTTAAAAGAGGAGAAACTCGGGGAAAAATTCAAAAAAATACAAATTCTTTAGCAAATGGTGATTGTATTGATTGTCATTGGTGCGTAAGGGTTTGTCCAACAGGAATTGATATTAGAAATGGTTCGAATCAATTAGAATGTATTGGTTGCACTTCATGTATTGATGCTTGTGATGAAGTAATGGAAAAAATAAATAAACCAAAAGGATTGATTCGATACGACTCATTTAATGGAATTACTAAGGGAGAAAAACTTCATTTTTCGAAAAGAATTATGGCATATAGTACCCTTTTAATTCTCTTAATAGGATTTATTTCATTTTTGTTATTGACAAGAAAACCTTGGGAAGGCACCTTATTAAGAACTCCTGGTATGACCTTTCAATTGAATGAAGAAACGCATAAAGTTTCTAATATGTATCAAATTGAAATTTTAAATAAATCCTTTGAAAATGAAACATTTTCAATTCAACCTGAAGAGCCTTTTGAATTGATATGGATAGGAAAACCTATCAAACAAGTTGAAAAGGGGGAGATCATTAAAGGGAATTTCTTTTTAAGAATAAAGGAGGGAGAGTGGAAAAAGGGGAAAAAAACGTATGTAAACCTTGTCAATTTAAATGGGCAGTCTGAACAATTAAAAACCAGTTTTATCACACCATGAGCAAGGAAAAATTTAGGTTCCATTGGGGACACGGCATTGTTCTAACATTTGTTTTATTTGCGGCATTTATGGCTTTTTTTTATGTTAAAATGAGTCAACAAAAAATAGACTTGGTCGGAGATCATTATTATGAAGACGGTCAAAAATTTCAAGAAAAATTAAACATTTTGGCGGAAACTAAGAGAGCAAAGGATAAAATAGAAATTCGATTTAATTCATCCAATAAGGAATTAATCATGATAATTCCTGAAAATACAAGTCATTTAAAGGTTGACTTATTTTTTCAGGGAGATGCAAGAAAAGATAAACATTTTTCTTATCCCCGAACAGAAGGTAAACTTGTAATTCCACTTCAAATGTTAACCAAGGGAAAATGGAAATTAACCATTTCTTATAAGCAAAAGGGTAAACCATATTTAGAAGAAATAACTGTTCAAATACCTTAATGGCAAATAATAGGAGTGAGAGGATGATATTTTACCACATCAAAAATTTGTGCCAAAATCCCCCAGATACCTTGAAATAATAAGGCAAAAACGACTATCCACGAAATAAATTTCAATAATTTATTGGCAAAAAAATGTTTATGATGATTTACCTTATTAAACCCTAAAATAGTAAATAGAAGAGCGGGAATGGTCCCTAAACCAAAATAAATCATATTTATAGCACCATTTAATGAAGAAGATTGAATAAGTGATGTACTCAGTCCAGCCATTACTAAACCGCAGGGCAAAAATCCATTCCCCATACCAAAAAATAAAAACTTAAATTTCCCCGTTTTTTTTCCAAAAAAATATATTCTTTGTCCAATTACCTGATGCAAAAATGAAAAATTTTGATCTTTTATAATACCAATTAGCAATAGGGCAATAAAGAGCGCTACAAGGACGAGGTAAATATACCAATAACGAGTAAAAAGACCGATTGTACCCAAAAGGGCTACTAAATATCCCAACAAGGCATATATCGAAATACGACCCAAATGATAGAGTACTAAAGCCCAATAATTTTTATTACCCTCATTGAAAAAAAATGAAAGTATAGGACCGCACATAACTACACAATGCCAACTGCCTGTAAATCCTAACAATAAACCGTACATCAAAATCTAAGACTCATTAATGCCTTTAAATCTAAAATTGTCATTTCACCGCCCTTAATTTCCAATAAGCCTTCTTTTTTAAACTCACTCAAAGTTCGAATAACAGACTCTGTGGCGGTTCCTACACGATTGGCAAGATCTTCTCTAGAAAGACGAATAGTAAATGGTTTATTTATGGTTCCACCAAAAGTTTCAGCCAATTCAACCAAAGCCAAAGCAACTCGTTTTCGAAGAGATTGATATGCCATTGAAAAAATTATTTTTTCATTTTGGAATAGATAGGCCGTCAAAGCTTTTCTGAAAAAAACTTCTAAATGTACATTTTCATCAATATAATTTAAAAAATCACTTGCAGGTAAACTTACAATATGACAATCTTCTAATGCCTCTGCTGTTTCCCTGTAAGATTGATTTTCTAAAACATCAACAAATCCAAAAAAGTCTCCTTCATTTACAAATGAAGTTATAAATAATTTCCCCTCTTGACTTGTATGAAAAGTTTTTAATTTTCCTGATTCCAGAAAATAAACCCTATGAGGCGTATCACCTTCCAAATAAATTGTATTTTTTTTTGAAAAATAATGTGATTTAATTTCTCCTTTGAAATTAGGTAAATCTAAAAACGCTAATGCCTGTTTTGCCAAATTAACATCCTTATTTTCATCATAAGGATTTTTATTCAAGACATTTTGAACATTATTTTTACTTTTTTTCAATCGAATCTCAATCGCTTTTAAGAGTTCTACTTCTTGAAATGGTTTAGTTAAAAAATCATCAGCCCCAAGTTCCATTCCTTTTCTTAAATCAGATCGGTCTGTTTTTGCAGTTAAAAATATAAAAGGAATTCTTGCGTATTCAGGAGTTTGACCTAAAACCTGCAAAACCCCAAAGCCATCTAAATGTGGCATCATTATATCACATATAATTAAATCTGGTGAAGAAGATTTAACCATTCTAAGGCCCTCTAAGCCATCTGAAGCCTTCAAAACCTCAAATCCAGAAAGCTCTAATAATTCTGCTGTATTCTCTCGAATATCTTCACTATCTTCAATTATAACAATCCTAGTTTTCATTCTAAATACGGTTCAATCGAATGATTAATTCTGTTCCTTTGTCTGTTTCACTTATAATTTCTAGACTACCCTTTAATAACTTTACATATTGATCTATGAGATGTAAACCAAGACCCGTTCCTGGAATAACAGTTGCATTGGACCCTCTGAAAAAGCGTTCAAATAAATGTTTTTGATCTTCTTTACTTATTCCAATTCCCTTATCAATTATTCGTATAATTAGTTCTTGAGAATTTACATCAACCATTAAATGAACATCTTTTTGAGAAAATTTAAGAGCGTTTGACAATCCATTGATTAGAATTTTTCTCAAAATTGAAAAATCGGTAGTCCATAAAACATCGTCATTAATTGAAAGTTGAATTTGTTGGGTCAAACTTTCATAAGATTTCAAATCAAGTAATAAATCATCAATGAATGCGTGCAAAGAGTTGGTTGATAAGTTGATTTCCACCTTACCCGATTCTAATTTTCCAACTGATAAAAATTCCTCTAATATCTCTGTTAAATGATAAACGGAAGATTTAATTCGGTCTATATGTTGATTTCTTTTGGGCTGTTCTTCTGCTTTTTGGTATTTCTCTAACAATGATGCTGAAGTCAATATAGAAGTTAGGGGTGTTCTGAATTCATGCGAAGCCATTGAAACAAAACGCGTTTTTAAGTCTCCTAATTCTTTTTCTTTTTGAAGTGCATTTTCCAATTCTTGGGCATTGGCTTCTAATTTCACCAACGTATTTTGAAGGGCTTGGGTACGTAATTTTACTTCTTCCTCCAGCGACTCATTCAATTGGTTTATTTCTTGATTTTTCAAAATCAATTCCATTTCAACCTTTCGTTTCAAGGTTACATCACTAACAAAGGCAATAAAATACCTTTCATTATTTTCAATAAAATGACTCAAGCTAATTTCAACAGGAAATAATGAACCATCCTTGCGTTTGGCCTTTAAATCTAAACCTACACCCATTGGTCGAACCACTGGTTCTTTTAAAAATTTTTCTTGATGGGAGGCATGCCTTTCTTTAAGATGATTGGGAATTAAAATAGAAATATTTTGTCCGATTAATTCATTGGAATCATATCCAAAAAGACGGTCGATAAAATCATTAGAAGTTAGAATAGTACTTTTAGAATCGGTTAACAAAATACCAATAGCTGCTTCTTTAAATATAGCTTCAAAATGGAAATTTGTTAAATTCATCATAGAATTAAAATTACAGAATTATGCTTATTTTTCAAATAATTCAAGGTTTAGAAAACAACAAAAAAGCAGACCTTTTGGTCTGCTTTCTCAATTTTTATACAAATTCAATTTATTTTACTTCAAAAATTACTTGTTGTAATTTGGAATTATTTGGAAGTTCTATTCGCTGAACTCCTTTTTCAAATGTTTTCAAACGAAAAGATTCTTTTGAAGATTCTTTCATATTACTTAAATCAACTTCTAAATTAAAAGGTGCTTGAATATTTGCTTTAGAGGAAATCATCAAACTTGGCTGAGGTCCTTCTGCATTTGGATTTATCTCAACAACTTTTTGAATTAACTTTCCTGTCGTATCATTCAATGAAACTGCAATTTTAGAAAAAGCATCTTCTTGTTTTTTCTGAATCAAAACAAAAATATCTTTTCCCTGAACGTTTTCATTGGTTTTCTTCTCTTCGAATTGAACTCCAAAATTTTTAGGTTTTCCTTTGGCAAATATTCTGCCAAATTCAGCTACTGGCTCCAATACTTCTGTTAAGGCCCCTACCAAAATTCCTATGGCAATTACTGCAGCCACTATAAATTCTTTTTGAATACTTCCAGATTTTCTACTTTTTGAGTAACCGGTAATGGAGTCCCAATTATTTTTAATATGAAAAATTGCAAAACTAACAAAAAGTAATCCGAAAATGGTGTGAGCCATTTCTATTGGATGTGCTTTTTGTTTTAACCAAAGTAAAATGCCAGAAATACCTAAAACGATAAAAGCAAATGAGATTGTAAGAGAGATTAAATTTTTCTTTTTCATGAGGGTTTAATTTATTCTTAAAATTAAAATAATTTAAAATTTTAAGTTCTTTTTTTAGACGAAATGGAAAAAATATACCACAAAAATGATAAATCATTATAAATTTTATGAAATTGCCTTTATATATTACAAGTCAAAAACCTATTTATGAAAATCCGATTAAGTTCCTTATTTCTTTTGTTAATTAGTTTCCTCAATTTTGCACAAAATCCAATCAAAGGAAAAATTAATGGAACAATCGTTGAAGAAAGTAATAATAGTCCAATTCCATTCTCAAGCATCAGAGTCTACGATGGAAATTCTACAAAATTAATTACGGGTGGTATTAGCAATGAAAAAGGTTATTTTTCTATTGAAATAAATTCAGGAACTTATAATTTATTGATTGAAAGTATAGGATTTGATGCAATACAAGTTAAAAATATTTCAGTAAGCAAAGAGAAAAATACAATCAACCTTGGTACTCAAAAGGCAAAAGCATCTAATCAAACCTTGCAGGAGGTTACTGTAAAGAGTCAAAAATCTTCTATGGAGCTAGCTTTGGATAAGCGAAGCTTTAACATTGGAACTGATTTAGCGAATAAAGGAGCAAGTGCTGCCGAAATTTTGGGTAACTTACCATCTGTTCAAGTGGATGGAGAAGGTGGTGTACGTTTGAGGGGAAGTGAAAATGTGCGTATTTTGATAGATGGTAAACCATCAACCTTATTGGGTACAAATGGAAGTTCAGGATTATCTTCTCTTCAAGGAAATATGATCGATAAAGTTGAAATTATCACAAATCCTTCAGCACGATATGAAGCAGAAGGAATGGCTGGTATCATCAATATTGTATTAAAAAAGAATCAAAATCAAGGATTTAATGCAGCATATGAATTGAATTTGGGCTATCCCGAGAATTTTGGAGGAACAGCCATTTTAAATTATAGAAAAAATAAATTCAACTTCTTTATAAACTATGGACTTTTCTATCGAAGAACTCCAGGAAGAGGAGAAATTTACCAAGAAGTAAAATCTGTAGACGGTAGTACAAATTATTTACAACAACATAATTCAAATAATGTTACCGGTTTGGTAAATAATATAAGAGGTGGTGCTGATTATTACTTTAATGAGAAAACTATTTTAACAGGGTCATATATTTTTAGAAGAACAGATGTTCGTCGAATATCAGACTTTCATTATGAGGATTCGAAGCGTTCTGTTGGGAATTTATTCAGTATAACTGATCGCCAACAAGATGAAAAAGAAGCCGAACCCAATGCTGAATATGCCTTAACTTTTAAAAAATCATTTAGTAAAAAAGGAAAGGAGTTTTCTGCAGATTTGCGATATTTAGATTATTGGGAAAAATCTGACCAATTATTCACACAAGTAAGTAAATATGCTGATGGCAGTCCTTTTGCCTCAAATTCAAAAATTCAAACCTCTATTAACGATGAATTTGAACACCAGTGGATATTACAAGCAGATTATGTAAATCCAATTTCTAAAGATACCAAATTTGAAACCGGACTGCGTACTAGTTTCAGAGATATGATTAATGATTATTGGGTAAAAGAGAAAGACCAAAATGGTAATTTTAATTATATACCTGGTTTACAGAATTTATTCGATTATAAAGAAAATATTACGGCCGCTTACGCCATTATTGGAAATAAGGCAACTAAATTTTCATATCAATTCGGTTTAAGAGGAGAACTGACCGACATTCAAACGGAATTACAATTAACTGGAGAAAAAAATCCTAGAAATTATTCCAATTTATTCCCTAGTGCCCATTTTACTTATTCTTTAAATAGTGATCATTCATATCAACTATCATATTCAAGAAGGGTTAGAAGACCTACATATAATGATTTAAGTCCATTTGCAACCTTTTCTGACAACCGAAATTTTTTCTCTGGAAATCCAAATCTAAATCCTCAA
The DNA here is from genome assembly GCA_041157165.1 of Bacteroidota bacterium. Taxonomy (GTDB): domain Bacteria; phylum Bacteroidota; class Bacteroidia; order Cytophagales; family Spirosomataceae; genus Sandaracinomonas. Next base: position 12,977 of record JBEBDG010000009.1, on the reverse strand, counting down.
TTCACTGAATCGTTCGATTTAGGAAAAGTACGTTATTATGAAACTGGAAGTTTTAGTTCATCAATTTACTACCGATATACGACCGGGAAAATAGAACGAATTCGTACTGTGGATGCGAATGGTTTTTCAAGAACTTTTCCACAAAATATTGCGAATGAAGAATCCATGGGAGCAGAATTTACCGGGAGTAAAACATTTTCAAAAGTTTGGAAGGCCGATTTAAGTTTCAATGTTTTTTCAGCCCATATCAATGCAAGTAATATCAATCAAAATTTCATAGCAAATACAAATTCATGGTTTGTTAGGCATACTTCTCGTTTAAAAATCGCTTCGAAAATCGATTTTCAAATAAGAGCAAATTATGAAGCACCTCAAAAAACAGCCCAAGGTACTCGAGGTGAAATGTCTTGGATTGATCTTTCTGCAAGTCAAGATATCATGAAAGGAAATGGAACCCTCACCATAAATTTATTAGATGTATTCAACTCGAGAATAATGAGAAGTGAAACATTTGGAGATGGATTTTATACCAAATCAAATTTTCAAGGGCGTCTTCGTTCTATTAATTTAACCTTCAATTATCGATTTAAAACCACCAAACAAGCTGCCAAACAACGCAGAAGTATGATGGATGAAGAACAGTAATCTTATGAAAAAAATTATTTACATTCTTTTGGCAACGCCATTGTTTACTTTTTCTTGTATGAATCAGCAAGACAAAGAAACCTATCGAATCATTTTAGAAGACCCAGAAAATATTGCCCAAAAAGCACAGGCAGCTAAGGAGAAACTTCCAATCAAAATTGCCAAAGGCTTGCAAATTACACGATGGGCCTCAGACTCATTGGCACCAGATCCGGTGGCGATTGATATTGATGACCAAGGAGCAGTGTATCTTGCACGAACAAATCGACAAAAAAACTCGGAATTTGATATACGTGGCCATCGTGATTGGATGACGGAATCCATTGGCTTGCAAACAGTGGAGGACAGAAGAGCCTTTTTACATAAAACTTTTGCACCTGAACTTTCTGATAAAAATACTTGGCTAAAGGATTTAAACGGAGATGGTTCACATGATTGGAAGGATTTAGCAGTTGAAAAAGAAGAAATCTGGAAAATTGAAGACAAAGATAAAGACGGTTTTGCAGACCGTTCAACCCGAATTTTTAACGGCTTTAATGATGAAGTAACCGATGTGACAGGAGGAATATTGATTCGAAAAAATGATGCATTCGCTGCTGTTGGTCCTGATTTATGGAGATTAGAAAATAAAAACAAAAAAGGTATCCTGACCAATCCAAAATCAATTTCACATGGTTATGCAGTACATATAGGTTTTGGTGGACATGGTATGTCGGGACTAACAGAAGGTCCGGATGGCAAAATTTATTGGCAAATTGGAGATATTGGTGCAAACATTACAAGTATTGATGGAAAAAACTTTAAACATCCTAATTCAGGAGTCATTGTTCGGTCCAATCCTGATGGTAGTAATTTTGAAGTTTTTGCCTCTGGTTTAAGAAATACACATGAATTTGTATTTGATCATTATGGAAACTTAATTAGTTCTGATAACGATGGGGACCATCCTGGTGAAAGCGAACGATTGGTTCATGTCGTTGAAGGTTCAGATGCTGGCTGGCGATCTAACTGGCAATATGGGAAATATACCGACCCAAAAAACAATTTATATAAAGTTTGGATGGATGAAAAGTTATTTAAACCCCGTTGGGAGGGTCAGGCAGCGTATATCATTCCACCTATTCGGAATTATCATAATGGACCAACTGGCATGTTATTTAATCCGGGAACGGCATTAGGTAAGAAATGGACCAATAAATTTTTCTTGGTTGAGTTCGTAGGAGCGCCAACGGTTTCACATATATGGTCTTTTGATTTGAAGCCTAAAGGAGCAAGTTTTGATTTTAATAGTGAGGTTGATGTAAGTAGCGGTATTTTACCAACAGGTATTCGATTTGGACCAGATGGTGCATTATATGCAGCCGATTGGGTATTTGGATGGGATACCAAAAATTTTGGTAGAATTTGGAAAATTGACGTTACAGATGATGAAAAAGATTTAGTTCAAGAAAGAAAGTTAACCGAACAATTAATGAAACAAAATTATTCGGAACAATCTAACGACCAATTATATGACTTATTGTTTTATAATGATTATCGAATTCGTCTAAAAGCACAATTTGAATTAGTTACCCGTAAGGAACTTGGCACCCAATTATTTAGTAAGGCTATACAACAAAAAGATAATCAATTAGCTAGAATTCACGGCATTTGGGGAATTGGCCAGCAAGCTGCCAAACATGCTGAAATCGGGAAGATTCTTTACGAACTATTATCTGATAGCGATCAAGAAATTAGAGCACAGGCCGCAAAGGTTCTTGGGGATTTAAATGATCAGGGTGCTGAGAATTTATTAATTGCAAACCTAAGTAATGAAAATTCTCGTGTGGTATTTTTTGCTGCACAGGGGCTTGGGAGAATCCAATCTGTTAAAGCCGTTGAGGCTTTAATTCAAGTTATTCAAAAAAATAATGACCAAGACGTGTACATTCGCCATGCTGCCGTTCTGGCATTAAGTAGAATTGGAACAGCAGAAAAAATGGCCTCATTTAAAAACAATGCAAACAAAAGCCTTCGAATTGCAGCTGTTTTGGTTTTGAGAAGATTAAAAAGCCCATTAGTTGCTGAATTTTTACATGATTCAGATGAATATATTGTTGCAGAAGCGGCAAGAGCCATCAATGATGATGAATCCATTCCGGAAGCACTACCAGCTCTAGCAAATGTATTAAATGAAACAAAAACTACCTCAGAAGTAATTTTAAGAAGAGCCATAAACGCATGTTTACGAGTAGGTGGAAAAGGAGAAATTCAAACATTGGTTCGATTTGCAGAAAGAAACGACATTTCTGATGTCGTTTTGGCGGAAGCTATTGCAACTTTGGGATCATGGGCCAATCCGTCTTTGATGGATAGGGTAGATGGTCGTTACAGAGGTGTATTAGAACGAAATGCTACAGATGTTGCTTCAATAATAGAGCCTAAAATTGAAAAATTCTTAAAGAGTACCAATCCTGAGGTTTTAATATCAACAGCCAGATTATTGGGAGAATTGAACTTAAAAGGATATCGTTCAGAAGAAATACAATTGTTTTTAAATCATAAAAACCCAAAAGTCAGATTGGCTTTCTTAAATTCATTAATAGCTCAAAATGATCCCAATATTTCAATTTTGATACAAAAAGGAATTGAAGATAATGACAAGTCGGTTCGAAGTGCTGCCTTGGGAAGCATGAATAAAATAAATATTGATGAAAAGCAATTACCAAGTATAATTGAACCCATCTTGACAAACGGTAGTTTAGCAGAAAAACAAAGTCTATTACAAAGTTTAGGTAAAATTACCGTCGAAAAAACTGAAAAAATATTCAATGATTTAATTGACAGAATGGTAAAAAAAGATTTACCTAAAGAAATTAAACTTGACTTGATGGAAGCAGTTGAACAATCAAAGAATGAAAAATTAATTGCCAAATTAGATGCTTTAAAAACAAATTCAGGAAGCCCAATGGATGAATTCATGGATACCTTATTTGGCGGAGATAGTTTAGCAGGGAATAATGTATTTTTACGAAATCAGTCTGCTGAGTGTATTCGTTGTCATAATGCAGGTGGACAAGGTGGAGAAGTAGGTCCTTCCTTAAAAGGCATTGGAGGAAGATTAACTCGAGAACAAATTTTACAAGCATTAATTGAACCAAGTGCACGAATAGCACCTGGGTATGGATCTGTTTCTTTAAAATTAAGCAATGGGGAAGAAGTAATTGGCACCTTATTAGCAGAAAATGAGCATGAAATTAAATTAAAAACAAATGAAGCGGAACCTCTAAAAATTGAAATCAGCAGAATAAAAAGTAGAGAAAATTTCCCTTCTGGAATGCCTCCTATGGGTTCATTGTTAACCAAAAGGGAAATTAGAGATGTGGTTGAATATTTAAGTTCGCTTAAAAAGTAATTGTAAATTGTAAATTGTCAATTGTTAATTGTTAATTGTTAATTTTCTATATTTGGAAAATGAAACTTAGAAAATCCATATGGTATATCCTTCTGCTTTCTGTGCTGAGCTTATCGCTGAGCATGGAAAAATCGTATGGATTTTCTTTGCAAAAAACGAAAGAAATCAAGGGACTTGAATTCAAAAAAAGTTCCAATGAAGATTCAAAAGAGCTATTTAGTTTCTTTTTTGAAGAAGAAGACATCAGTGAAACAGAGGATGATTCAATTCTAGAAACATCAATAGATTGGGGATATACCTCTCTTTTTGACTTTAAATTTTATATTAAAAAAGTACAATTTTCTATCTATGAAAATTTCTTGTACTTTCAATCATATTCTCAACCTTTATTTATCATTTTCAGGAATTTGCGACTGTGAGAAATTCTTTTAAGAATTTTTAACATGTATCAAAGGCTATCGGCATTTCAGATGCTGATGCATACATTTTTTCCAAAAAGAAAATGACACATTCAAGATTTAACTTACACGAAGTGCTTCATCATTTGAAACACTTTTTACCTGCGCAAGCGCCATTAATGGATTTTGTGCATCATAATACACTTCATGCTTTTCAGCATTTGCCATTTCATGAGGCCTTGCGGCAAGCAAATATTCAATTAGGTTACCAGGTTTATCTTTCCTTAAACGAGTATAGAGACTTATATAAATCTAACAGAATTGATCATCAAATTTTAGATATTCAATTACAAAAAAAGAAAAGTAAAGAACAAAGGATCTGGAAAGAGAAATTAATTCATCATTCCTATGAAGTAAACTATGAACCTCGAGTAGGTAGTTTAAGAGGATTATGGAAAAAAAAGTATGGAATTGATTTGGATTCATTGATTCATCCCAATTTATTTCGTTTAATTTCTGGTTTTTTAGATCAAGGAATATCCATATGGAATTTCCCCATTGAAAATCTAAACTTTCTTGAAGCCATTCGAAAACTTGAAAATGAAAGTTATTCAAGTTTATTTAGATCGAAGAAGACCCGCAAATTATTACATAATGAGGCGATAGGGATAGAGGATTTATTACATCAAATTGTTGGTAATCGATCAGATCTTTATGAGCAATATTTATTTGATCAACAATTTGCACATCAAGGTTGGTCTGGTATGGTTTCCACTGTTGAGGACTTTCCACAAAGCCTTTTAGATTCCAAAAAAATTCAATTAAGTGAATTGATATTTTTAGAATTACTCCTTGAAATTGATAATTTAAATTACCTTTTCGGTGAAAATAATTGGAGTGCTTTGGAAAACTCGGTGGATGATAATATTACCTCCTTCCATGCTAAAATTGACTATTCTGAGTACATGGAAGTACTTTCTATTTGGCAGGAAGCATTTGAATGGTCCTTTTATGATCAAGTATTAGGTGGAATTCAAATTTCTAATCCAAATATTTATAAAAGTACCAATAAGAGTTTTCAAGGTCTTTTTTGTATAGATGATCGTGAGTGTTCTTTAAGAAGACATTTGGAAAATTTTGATCCAAATTGTGAAACGTTTGGTACCCCTGGTTTTTTTGGCGTAGAATTTTATTATCAACCCGTTGGAGGCAAGTTTTTAACCAAATTATGTCCTGCACCCGTTACTCCAAAATATTTGATTAAAGAGATTGGAAGTGGTTTAGAACGCAAAAAAGACCTTCATTTTTCAAAACATAATCACAATTTTTACACAGGTTGGATCATGTCTCAAACTTTGGGATTTTGGTCTGCCGTCAAGTTATTTGCCAATATCTTTAAACCCGGGATGAGTCCGGCTACGGCATCCTCTTTACGCCACATCGATCAATTCTCTAAACTAAAAATTGATTTTGATGAGCTGGAGAGTCAACAAAATAACTTACAAGTAGGCTTTAAAATTGATGAGATGGTTTCTCGTGTTGAGTCCTTGCTAAAAAGTATCGGCTTGGTAAATCATTTTGCGGATATAGTTTATGTAATTGGTCATGGAGCAAGTTCCGTAAATAATCCACATTATGCTGCCTATGATTGTGGTGCTTGTTCTGGTCGGGCTGGATCGGTAAATGCAAGAGTGGTGAGCCAAATGGCCAACAAAAAAGAAGTAAGAGCTTTATTAAAAGAGCGGGGGATATCTATTCCTGACACTACTATTTTTGTTGGAGGCCTTCATGATACCACAAGAGATGATATAGTTTTTTATGATGAAGAAATAACAAATCCAATTTATAAGATTCAGCATGAAAATCATGTCATTACCTTTACTAATGCTTTAGATGCAAATGCAAAGGAACGTTCAAGGCGATTTGAATCAATCGACACACACCAAAATGCAAGATACATTCACTCACAAGTTCGCAAAAGATCCGTTTCTTTATTTGAACCACGACCTGAATTAAATCATGCAACTAATGCACTTTGTTTAGTAGGTAGAAGAGATTTATCTAAAGGCTTATTTTTAGACCGAAGATCTTTTCTAAATTCTTATGATTACCAAATTGATCCTGATGGAAATTATCTTTTTAATATTTTAAAGGCTGCAGCACCTGTTTGTGGCGGAATTAATTTAGAATATTATTTTTCAAGAGTTGATCAGGAAAAATTAGGGGCAGGAACCAAATTACCTCATAATGTTATGGGATTATTTGGCGTTGCAAATGGGATTGATGGTGATCTAAGACCGGGGTTACCTGTTCAAATGACGGAGGTTCATGATCCAATCCGATTATTACTTATGGTGGAACATTTCCCTAAAGTAATTTTGGAGGTAATTCAAAGAAATAATGAAACCTATGAATGGTTTATCAATGAATGGGTTGTTTTGGTTGCAATTCATCCTGAAACGCGAGAAACCTTTTTATTTAAAAATGGGGATTTTGAAGAATACTTACCATTTACAAAAAGGTTAGAGTTTATAGATGATTTAGATAAATTATTAGAAAGTCATCAAGAAAACTTCCCCGTTTATTTAATTAATCAAGTTTAAATCATGCAAAATATCATTCCATATTTCATTTTGATACCTCTGATTGGATTTCTTTTCAGTTTGGTATTACCCCAAAAAAATGAAAGTTACCTTTCAATTTGGGCATTTAGCACGGTTGGTATTCAATTAGTAAGTTCAATAATTTTTATTTTGATTTGGATCCTAAATGGAGCTGAAACTTTACAAATTAAAGAACTAATTCTTTACCAAAATCCCGAATATGTATTTCAAATAGATTTCCTATTTGATCGTATTACAGCTGTTTATTTATTAGTAGGATCTATTTTAACTTTTTTGGTTACCTTGTATTCCCGCTATTATTTACACAGAGAAAGTGGTTACAAACGATTTTTTAATACCACTTTATTTTTCTTTTTTGGATACTGCTTAGTCATTCTATCAGGAAATTTAGAAACCATGTTCATTGGTTGGGAAATACTTGGCATTTCATCCTTTTTATTAATCTCATTTTATAGAGAAAGATATTTACCTGTCAAAAATGCTGTTAAAGTCTTTTCAATCTATCGAATTGCAGACGTAGGAATAATTTTAGCCATGTGGGCAAGTCACCATTTATGGCATCAAAATATTACCTTCTTTCAATTAAATAATGCAGAATTAGTTCATGAACATTTGAGTGCGCATTCAGCTATTGGTGTTTTTATTAGTTGCATGTTTTTGATTTCAGCGATGGCAAAATCAGCCCAAATGCCCTTTTCTTCTTGGTTACCAAGAGCCATGGAAGGTCCAACACCATCTTCCGCTATATTTTATGGTTCTTTATCTGTACATATTGGAGTATTTTTATTGATTAGAACATTTCCATTCTGGGAATATCAAACCTCCGTACGCATAGGAATTGCTGCTGTTGGATTTATTACCGCATTAATAGGAACGGGTATTGCACGGGTTCAAAGTTCAGTGAAAAGTCAAATTGCATATGCCTCTTTAGCGCAAATTGGATTAATATTCATTGAAATTTCTTTAGGATATGAGAATCTTGCCTTATTCCATTTTGCTGGAAATGCCTTTTTAAGAACATACCAATTATTAGTTTCTCCTTCTGTGGTGAGTTATTTAATCAGGGAACAATTTTATGATTTTGAACCAAGAAGAAAAACGATAGAAGATTTCTATCCTTCTAAATTACAAAATACGATATATATATTGTGTTTAAAAGAATGGAATTTAGATTCCATGATGTACCAATATCTTTGGAATCCATTGAAAAAAATTGGAGCAAAATTCAATTTTTTAAACGGTTTTAGACTTGTTCTAAGTTTCCTAATTAGTTATGGATTTGCCATTTTTATTTTTTTAAATAAAACAATTTTGCCAAGCTATATTACAACTTTATTGCCTGAAATATTCGCAGGTATAGCATTGGTATTGGTATTAAAATCATTTACACAAAGAAAAAGTGTACGCATGAGTTGGTGGCTAGTTATTTTCAACCATTTCTGGGTGGCTATGGCATTAACAATTAACGGAAATTATGATTTTAAAGAAACTGAAATTTATTTAGCTGGAATTATAATTGCTGGACTAATTGGTGCCTTTACTTTGCAAAGACTTTTTTCACAAGAAGGAAAAATAGGTCTAGATAGATTTCAAGGATTAGTAGAAACACATCCAAAAATAGCATTTGTATTTTTACTATGTTGTTTGGGAATCACAGGTTTTCCAATCACACCTACTTTCATTGGTGAGGATTTAATTTTCACCCATATTAGGGAAGACCAATATGTATTGGCTTTTCTCATTTCATTAAGTTTTATTTTGGATGGTCTATCTACAATTCGCATTTATGCAAGGGTGTTTATGGGGCCACATTATAAAACGCATTCAGATTTTTCAAACAGATATTTTTAAAAATTTATTTTATAAAATTTATGAAATCAACACATAATTTGCCAAAAGATGGACTAGCCGGTTTAAGAGAAAACTTGGCCTCAGATTCAACTTCAGGATTCATTGTATTTTTATTGGCCTTACCCTTAAGTTTGGGCATTGCAAAAGCTTCGGATTTTCCTCCGATCATGGGTTTAGTTACTGCAATAATAGGTGGAATGGTGGTATCCCTTTTCATGGGATCACGTTTATCCATAAAAGGACCTGCGGCTGGACTAATTGTAATTGTGGCGGGTGCTGTGAGTGAATTTGGTGGAGGTGAATTGGGCTGGCATTTAGCCCTAGGAGCAATGGTTGTGGCAGGAATTGTTCAAATTTTATTTGGCGTTTTTAAATTAGGAAAATTAATGGACTTTTTCCCATTATCTGCTGTTCATGGGATGCTTGCAGCCATTGGTTTAATCATTATTGGGAAACAAATACCTGTTTTCTTAGATGTAAATCCTGCATTAACTAAGGGAAAAGAACCCTTAGAACTATTTGCTTCTATTCCTGAATTTATTTGTGAAATGGATCCAAGAGCTACCTTAATTGGAGCTATTAGCTTCATCATTATGATGGCCTGGCCAAAAATTTCCAATCCAATTATTAAAAAAATTCCAGCACCTTTGGTTGTTTTAGCCATTGCAATTCCTGCTGAATTATACATGGATTTTCAAACAACTGAACCTACATATGCCTTAGTACATATTGGCAATTTATTAGATAATATCAAATGGAATGTAGATTTTACGGGAATTTTACAAACCGGTACATTTATCAAATTTGTCATTATGTTTGCCCTTGTTGGATCTTTAGAGTCATTATTGACAGTAAAAGCAATGGATATGCTTGATCCATTTAGAAGAAAATCAGATGCAAATAAAGATTTGATTGCTACTGGAATTGGTAATACTATTGCAGCTGTTTTGGGAGGTTTACCAATGATTTCCGAAGTAGCACGTTCCTCCGCAAATATTGCCAATGGAGCGAAAACCCGTTGGGCCAATTTCTTCCATGGATTCTTCATACTTGCCTTTGTTTTATTAGGTTCACATTTAATTGAATTAATTCCCAATTCAGCCTTAGCAGCTATGTTAATTACGGTTGGAATTAAATTAGCTCATCCTAAAGAATTTATTCATAGCTTTGAAATTGGAAAAGAACAATTATTGATCTTCATCGTAACTATTATTTTTACTTTGGGAGTTGATTTATTGGTTGGAATAGGAGCAGGTATTTTAACTGAAATTATTGTAAATATTGTTAATGGAAAACCTTTAAAATCTATTTTCAATGCTCCAACAATTGTTTCATTTACTGATAAGGAGTACCTAGTTGAAATTTCAGAAGCAGCGGTTTTTACAAATTTTTTAGGGATAAAAAGAAAATTAGAAGCCATTCCACCTACCTTCCAAGTGACTATTGATTTTTCAAAAACCAAATTAGTTGATCATTCAGTAATGGAAAATATTGAACATTTTAAACACGATTATGAACACACAGGTGGTACCGTTCAGATTATAGGTTTAAATGAACATGATTCTGTATCTAAACATAAATTAGCTGCTCGAAAGAAAAAAAACTCATAATTCATCATTCATAATTCATAATTAAAAGATATATTTAGGATTAAAATCACCTAATGAAAATCCTAAGAAAACTTTTTATATTTATATTTATATTGTTGAGCAATTGTATTATTGCTCAACAATATTTTCAATCTTGGATTTCATCGCCTGAAAAGCAAAAAATGCTTTATCGAATTGAAGATCAATTATTGCAAAATAGGCCTTTAAGTGAGAGTATTATCGAATTATTTCCAACAAAAACTTATCAAACAATTGATGGTTTTGGTTTTACATTGACAGGTTCGTCTGCTCAAATGATTTCCCAATTATCAAATGATGAACAATCCAAGCTATTAAATGAACTCTTTCGTTTGGAGGATGATGGTTGTGGGATTTCTGTTATTCGTTTGAGTATTGGAGCTTCAGATATGGACGAAATAATTTTTTCATATTCTGATGAAAAAGATATTCAGTTAAAAAAATTTAGTTTTCAACAAGATATTACCTATTTAATTCCAATTCTAAAAAAAATAAAAATCATTCAGCCGGGAATTAAATTAATTGCTGCACCTTGGAGTCCGCCAAAATGGATGAAGACAAACAATGAAAGCAAAGGCGGCGAATTACTACCTGCGTTTTATGAAAGTTATGCCAATTATTTTATAAAATATGTGAAAGAGATGGCTAAAAATGGTTTAGAAATATATGCCATAAGTCCTCAAAATGAGCCTTTACATCCAGGAAATAACCCAAGTTTATTCATGCCTGCAAAAACACAAGCTGAATTTATAAAAAATCATTTGGGACCAGCTTTTGAAAAAAATAACATTAACACGAAGATTTTAATTTATGATCATAATTGTGATAAACCTGAATATCCAATTGAAATATTGAATGATCCCAAAGCAAAAAAATATATTTTTGGTAGTGCCTTTCATTTATACAATGGAGATATTAGTGCCATGAGCTTAGTTAAAAAAGCACATCCTGAGAAAGAATTATTTTTCACAGAACAATGGACAGGAGTGAAGGGCGATTTTGCAGGTGATTTCAATTGGCATATAAAAAATGTCATCATAGGTGCTTTAAATAATCACGCAAGAACAGTTCTTGAGTGGAATATTTCAAATGACCCTGAACTTAAAATGCATTCCCCAGGTGGATGCTCGGAATGTTTAGGCGCGCTAACTATTGGGAAAACAGTTCAAAAAAGGAATCAAGCCTATTATATAATCGCACAGGCCAGTAAATTTATAGTTCCAAATTCTGTTCGAATTGGCTCAAGCACCTTAAAAGGAATTAATCAAGTTGCTTTCAAAAGACCCGATGGTAGCTTTGCGATTCTCCTGCAAAATGAAAGTAACCAGGATCAAACGATAACAATTAAAATTTCAAATCGATTTGCAACTATTTACCTTCCAAAAGGTGCTGTTTCAAGTCATATAATTCTCTAAACCAATGAATACATTTAACATTAATCGAAGAAATTTCCTAAAAGGGGCAAGCGCAGTTATGGCCATGCAACACTTTGGGGCGTATGGACTGGATTTAATTCATCCCAATAAACCTTTGAGGGTAGGATTAATCGGAACAGGTTGGTACGGTAAAAGTGATCTTTTTCGACTCATGCAGGTAGCTCCTGTTGAAGTCGTAGCTCTATGTGATGTGGATAGAAACATGCTTACCCAAGCTGGTAAATTAGTGTCTGAGAGAGCAAAAACAACAAAAATTCCACGGTTATATGGGGATTATACCAAAATGCTCGCAGAAAATCAATTTGATATTGTCTTGGTAGGTACACCCGATCATTGGCATCCTTTAACAATGATTGATGCTGTAAAAAAGGGCGCAAATGTTTATGTTCAAAAGCCAATCTCTGTGGATGTATTGGAAGGAGAGGCGATGGTGGCAGCTGCCAGAAAATACGGTAGAACGGTGCAAGTAGGTACACAGCGTAAAAGTACACCTCATATTATTCAAGCAAAAAAAGATGTCGTAGATAAAGGTTTACTAGGAAAAATTGCACATGTTGAAATGTGTTGCTATTTCCACATGAGAAATAATGGAAACCCACCCATTCAGCCAGTTCCAGAGTTTTTTGATTATGAAATGTGGTGCGGACCTGCACCAAAAAGAGCATATGATGGACTACCTCATATCCGCTGGTGGAGAACATTCATGGAATATGGCAACGGAATCACTGGGGATATGTGTGTACATATGTTTGACACAGCCAGGTGGTTGCTAAATTTAGGATGGCCGAAAAAAATATCTTCTGAAGGAGGTATTTATGTTCAAAAAGAGGGTGTTTCTAATATTGCAGATACACAAACAGCTGTGTTTGAATATGATGGACTCAATTGTGTATGGAATCATCGCACTTGGGGATCTGCACCAGACCCAGATTATCCTTGGTCAGTTATTATTTATGGTGAAAAAGGAACATTGAAAATTTCAACAATGCGTGCTGATTTCA
>JBEBDG010000008.1:0-22048 GCA_041157165.1 Bacteroidota bacterium | reverse complement strand
AATGATTTTTCAAAAATTAAAAAGGAATTGAATGAAATTGACCAGGTTGTTAAGCAATTAGTTACCTATTTTGAAACTGTCAATTCAGAAATTATTTTATTATCGGAATATGGAATCAATCCTGTTCATCAACCAATACATATCAATCGATTTCTTAGAGAAAAAGGATATATCGCCATCAGAGAGGAGCGCGGACTTGAGTTATTAGATGCAGGGGCCTCAGAAGCATTTTCATCATCTGACCATCAAATTGCACATATTTACATCAAAGACAAAGAGAAGATTGCTCAAATAAAAGATGAATTAAATGATATAAAGGGAATTAAATTAATTTTAGATAAAAAGGAACAAGAAGCCTATCACTTACAGCACAAAAGATCAGGAGATTTGGTATTGATAGCAAATGATGAATCCTGGTTTACCTATTACTATTGGCTAGATGATTCCAAAGCGCCAGATTTTGCTCGGTTAGTAGATATTCATAAAAAGCCAGGATACGATCCGGTAGAAATGTTTATGGATCCAAGTAACCCATTCATCAAATTAAAAGCTGCCTATAAATTGGCAAGAAAGCTGAGCGGATTCAGATATTTAATGAATGTAATTCCCTTAGATGCAAATCTAATTAAAGGATCTCATGGAAGTCCATTTGTAGATAAAAAATATTATCCTTTATTTATCTCATCCAATAACAAGCAAAACGAATTAGAACCTAACGAAGTTTTTGATGAAATTTTAGATACAATATTTTAAAACCTAAAACCAAACATATAACATGCAAACCTTAAAAAAAACCTTCTATTTAGTCGCTACTTTATTAGCGTTTAATTTTACAAGTCAAGCACAAGACTTTAGTCCTGAGGCCATGGCTCAACGTCAAATTGCCCGGATGGAATCAGAGCTAAAACTGACAAAAGAACAATCCAACAAAATTTGGCCATTATTAACAGCAAATGTTGAAAAAATGATGGAAATGCGTCAAAGCGGTATGGGAATGGAACAAATGAGAGAGGCAATGACCAAAAATGGACAAGCAATGCTTGAAAGTTTAAAAGGAATTTTAACAGAAGAGCAATTACAAAAATACCAAGAAATGCAAGCTCGAATGCGACAAGGAGGAGGATTTGGGCAAAGACCTCAAAATTAAGCTATTTAGGTCCATTCCTCTTCATCCTCCCAGTCATTAATATGATGATTTAAGTCATTGTAAAAATGTTGACAAGAGCAGTGGGATGGACCTAATGGACAATCATCTATTAATTGATCACAAAACTCCAAGTGGTAATATCCAAAGCGCATAATTGCCACTTTTCTATTTACACTTGAAATAAGTAATTGGTATTTACGTTCAACTGGAAATGATTTTGGTAAATCAACAATGATATTCCAAGATTGTAAACATTTCTCAAATGCTTGATTAACCTTGTACATTTGCTGAATTGTTAATTGATCATAGGCGGGAAACCATTCTTTTGATAATCCGATTACCTCATAAATAAATTGGCTATTGGGAATTCCAAAATAAGACTCAATTTCATCGATTGACTCTTCCAAAGAAGAAAAAGACTTTTTATTTAATTGCTGACCCATTCGACAGGCCGCATTTAAATCAGCAATTAATTGTTGAATATAATTTTCCATCATTTTAGTGGTTTGGTTTTCCCAAATGTAAACAATTTTTAAAGCAAAAATTTGTTCAGGAAAACTTTATCAAGTTCTTTATATTTTTAAAGATATTTTATGAAAAAATCTTTTTTTTAAATAGATTCGAAAGAGCAATCAGCCTATTTTAATGAAAATCAAGAATAAAAGTCTAATATTAATCACCTTATTACACATATTTTACAATGTGCATTCACAGGTTGAATTTGAAAAAATTATCCAAAAGAAGTTTATACTAGCAAATGATCAATCCATCATTGAAATAGAGGAAGGCTCGTTTCAATTAGGTAAGACACTTTCATTAGAAGGAAAAAAAAATATTATTATTAGAGGTAAAGGAATCGACAAAACAATTCTTAATTGGGCAAATCAATCCTCAGGGGCAGAGGGAATTAAAATTACAAATTGTGAAAATATATCATTAGAAAACCTCACTGTCCAAAATGCAAAAGGTGATTTAATAAAAACCATGGAGGTTAAAGGAATTACCATTAAGCAAGTGAAAGCTGAATGGACAAATGGTCCTAAAGCCAGCAATGGAAGTTATGCTTTCTACCCAGTAATGTGTGAAAATGTAGTTATTGATAGTTGTATTGCCATTGGTGCCTCGGATGCGGGAATTTATGTGGGGCAATCAAGAAACATTAAAGTAAAAAATTGTTTCGCAACACAAAATGTAGCTGGTATTGAAATTGAAAATTCTTTATATGCTGAAGTTTTTAATAATCAGGCTATTGGAAACACTGGAGGTATATTGGTTTTCGACTTACCTGATTTAGTTCAAAAAAAAGGTGGTCATGTATTAGTTCACGACAACCTCATTCAAGAAAATAATTTACCCAATTTTGCACCAAAAGGAAATATTGTGGGGAATGTACCTCAAGGTACCGGTGTTTTAGTTTTGGCAACCAATGATGTGGAAATTTTTAACAATAAAATAATCAATCATCTAACAATTGGTGCGGGAATCATAAGTTATTACATGACCGAGATTCAAATAAAGGATAAAGACTATGACCCTTATCCTGCTGGAATTTACATACACGACAATTATTTTGAAAGAAAGCCTTCAAGAGTACCTATCAAAGGCAAATTTGGTAAAATGTACCGATTAGCTTTAAAAGTAGGTAAAAATCCACCTATGATTGTTTATGATGGTATTTTAGATACCAAAAAGCTAAACAAAGAGGGATTATTTTATCCAGAATTTAAAATATGTATACGTAATAATACCAATCAAAGCTTTATGAATTTGGATGCAGAGCATAATTTCAAAAACAGAAGCCGGGATATCAGCAAATACGATTGTGATTACGTTAATGAAAAAATATTACATTAAAAAAAGTGAACAAAAAAATTTGGGGATTCATTTTATCTTCCCTTATCTTCTATCTATTTAGCAATTCAAAGCAATCGATACCTGAAAAGTTATCTGATTATCAATTTTTCAAAGGGGAAATTAAACATTTAGTCCCAAATGAAGGTGTTATACCTTATGATTTAAATAGTACATTATTTTCAGATTATGCAAGTAAAATAAGATTCATGGTCATTCCTAAGGGAAAAAAAATACCTTACAATGATGAAAGCGTTTTAGATTTCCCAGAAGGCAGTATTCTGATTAAAAATTTTTACTACCCAATAAATGAAACTAATCCTGAACTTGGTAGAAAAATAATTGAAACAAGGTTATTGATTCATGAATCAACCGGATGGAAGGCATATCCTTATGTGTGGAATGAAGAACAAACGGATGCCATTTTAGAAATAACAGGTGCATCCATTCCAGTCAAATTTAAGAACCAAACTAACCATTTAATTGATTTCACTTACGAAGTACCAAATATTAATCAATGTAAAGGATGCCATGAAGTTAATGGAAAAATGAGTCCAATCGGTCCATCTGCTCGACAGTTAAATAAATTATATTCAAGTAATTACTCAACTAAAAATCAAGTCACAGAACTTAAAGAAAAAGGTTTATTGGATATAAGTAATGAAGAGCTTAAAGAAATCCCGCAAATGGCAAATTATTTAAACCAAAATGAAAGTCTAGACAAAAGGGCAAAAGCATACTTAGACATCAACTGTGCTCATTGTCACAATCCATCTGGACCAGCCAAAAACAGTGGATTAAACTTAAGTTGGAATAATAAAGATTTAACAAGTTATGGATATTTTAAAAGTCCCGTTGCCGCGGGTAGAGGTTCTGGTCATTTATTATATGATATTCAACCAGGAAAAGCAAAACAAAGTATCCTACATTATCGAATGAATTCCAATGATCCTGGAATTATGATGCCCGAACTAGGGAGAAAATTAATCCATAAAGAAGGGGTGGAATTGATTAAGGAATGGATCAATAAGATGTAGTGGAGAGTTGAAAGTTGAAAGTTGAAAGTTGAAAGTGAAGAGTTGAAAGTGGAGAGTTGAAAGTGGAGAGTTGAAAGTGGAGAGTTGAAAGTGGAGAGTTGAAAGTGGAGAGTTTTAAATGCTGCATCACATAACTTCTCTTTAAATGCAAACAAAAAAAGGCTTCGATTTCTCGAAGCCTTTTTTTGTTTATTTCCAAAGGTTTAGTTAAAGATATAACGTAAACCAAATTGTGCTTGCCATCTAGAACCTAGTCCTAGGTTCCTTTGGAAAGTTTCCGACAATGGTGTTGTACCTGTACGGAATGGGAATTGGAAAACCGGACGACCCGTTGCATCATTGGTAATATAATTCAATGGTGCAGATTTGATCACTGACTGTCCTAAGCCCCAGTTAGGAGAAACATAGTTACCAAAATTAAATACGTCCAAAGTCAATTGAATTGTATTTTTCTTTCCGCCTACTTTCACATAAAAATCTTGAATGATTTTAAAGTCAAAGTTAGCTTGCCAAGGCAATTCAGCACCATTTCTTTCCGCGTACTGACCTCTACGAGTACTTAAATATGGATCTTGTGAAATGAATTTATCTAATGCTATCCATTGTTGATCTGCAGTAAATCCTGGTAAATCTCTCAAAACAATTTCACTTTGACCACGTGGAATGTACATCAAATCATTTGAAGTTTGGTTATCACCATTCATATCGCCTGAGTAAACATAAGAATATCTTCCAGCAGGTGCTACTGAATAAGTAAATCCAAATGTTGTACTTGCCTTATCATTTAAGTAATTGATTTTATATGAACCAAAAGCGTTGATTCGATGCGTTTGTAAGTAAGATGAATATCCTAATACATTTTCATTTGGATCACCCGAAACCACACGGTCTCTCCATTGTGATTGTGCAATTGAACCACCATCGTTTACTGAACGAGAATCAGAATTTGTATACGCTAAGCTAGCAAATAACCCATTATCAAATGACTTAGAAACTGTTGCTGTAAATGCATACGAATATCCTAAATCGGTATTCTTGATTAAAATTGCATCAGAAATGTTAGGATTTGTCACTGAGTTCCCCGCTGCTGGAGCGTTTAAATTCTTAACGTTTCCATAAATCTGGAAATTTCTAGTATTAGAAGGAATTCCATTTGTAGGAACAAACCAAATCGGACGATTATCAGCACCAACTGCTTTAGATAAAGCATTTGGCAAATTGATGTTTTCCAAGTAAACTGCGTTGATATCTTTTGTATAAATTCCTTCTAAACCAACAATCCAACCATCTCCCAATTGCTTATCAATTGCCAAATTCGATCTAAATACTTGAGGGAATTTGAAGTTCGGATCTGTGATTGCTAGATTATAATTTAAAGGTTTGATATCTGTAGATACTGCAGGTCTGTAGGCGTCTACATTTGGACTAAATGGTCTCTTTGCCATATCGGCAGCAGAAGTCAAGTTTTCTGAACCAAATAACACCCCATTGTTAGATAATTGATTAGATAACCAAACATATGGAACACGACCAGAGAAAATACCAAAGCCACCACGAATTTGAGTAGTTTTATCATCTTTTACATCCCAGTTAAAACCAAAACGTGGAGACCACAATAAGGTGAAGTCAGGGAATTTATTAGTTGATTCAATTCTAGCGCCATCTCTAAAAGTTAAATCTTTTACATACGTATTATTGTATTTTGCTTCTTGATCAACTGGGAAGGAAGTTCCATCACCACGTAAACCAATTGTCAACTTCAAACCTTTTGCAACTGAAATTTCATCTTGCCCATAGAAAGACAAAGTAGAACCCTTCATTTCAGCAAATGGGAAAGTTGAATAATTTGACCATTGCTGCTGGTATCTAACTGGCAATACAGTTGCATCACCCGAAGCATTTTTGATAAAATCATCAATTGATTTGAATTGATAAGCACCATAATAGTTAGGTGCAAAACCATTACTGAAAGCATTTGTTTCATAAGCAGCTCCTAAAGTCCAAACATGCTTTCCTTTATAAATTGTTAGGTTATCTGAAATCTGGAAAATATCTGAATTTAAGATATTGTTTGCAGAGAACGGCTCATAACCAAAAGTAGTTAATTCAGTTAAATCACCATTTCCGATATCAACAGTTGGGAATGGGGTATTATTTACAGGTGATTGACGGAAATCTCGCATTTGAGTGTAACCCACTGTCAAGTTGTTTGCAACTGAAGAAGAGAACGTTGAGTTCAATTCAGCTATGTATGAATCTAAATTATTGTTGATTCGATACATGATACCTTGGAATGGAAGAACTTGAGAAGATGGAGAACGTCCGTTTGTTAATGAACCAGAGTTTGAAGGACTAATATCTGAATAAGAACGCAAATAATTATATTTAAAATTAAATTTGTGTTTATCAGAAATGTTCCAGTCTAAACGAACATTAATTTTTTGAGAATATTTTTCTTTATCATATCCCTGATAAGCTCCTGGATCATAATTAAATTTAGTCTTCAAGAAATCTTTTAAACGATCCATATCAGCTTGTAAAGCACGTGATTCACTTGCCGACTGAGATGCAGCAGAAGCTCTTGCAACAAAATTCGAACCTGGAGTTGTTTCATTTTCTTGTTCAAATGAACCAAAAACAAATAATTTGTTTTTGATAATAGCTCCACCTACACGACCTCCGAATTGACCTCTTTGGAATTTACCATATTGATTGGTCACATCACCAATTTTATTTCCAACTAAACCTTCATTCGTACCAAAATAATATCCTGAACCTGTCCAGTTATTCGTACCAGATTTAGTTACAATGTTGATATTAGCACCAGTTGCCATACCCTGACGAACATCGTAAGGTGCAATTAAAACCTGAAACTGGTCAATTGCATCAACAGAAATTGGAGAAGCTCCAGCCTGAGAACCAATTGTTGATTGTAAACCAAATGCGTTATTGAAGTACGCACCATCTACGGTAATATTGTTGTATAAAGCATTTCTACCAGCAAAATTCAAACCATTCGCACGTGGATCTAAACGAGCAAAATCACCTAATGAACGGTTTAAAGTTGGTAAAGTAGTAATTTGAGAGTTCCCGACAGTGGTTGCTGCCCCTGTTCTACCAGAGTTGATTACAGAACTACGAGAAGCCACTACCTTTACTTCTTCTAATTGAGCTTGACTAACTTCTAATTTAAAATTCTGACGAAGCTCTTGAGCAAGTGTCAAAACAATACCTGTCTGAGATGCCTCTTTGTAACCCACAAAAGTAATTGTTACTTTATATGGACCACCAACACGCATGTTAACAATATTGTAACGACCATCTGCACGAGTTGAAGCACCATAACGAGAACCGGTCGGCTCATGGATTGCTATAACTGTTGCACCAGGAAGACCTTCTCCCTTTTCATCTACAACAACACCTGCCATTGCAGCAGTCGTAGATCCTTGAGCAAAAACACGCCCAGTTGGTAGTATTGCAATCAGCGCAAAAATAGCACCTAACAATACCGATTTAAACGTAAACCTTTTCTGCATAAATTTGGAATTTAGTAATAAAATGAATTTTAGTTTGACTATGCAAATTAACTTATAAAAATTAAATACTCCAAAAACTTAAATTCAACATTTTCTTACAAATGCCTGACATTTAGTATTAAACATATATTTTTTTATAAAAAATTTACTTTAAATGCACGAAAAATCACATTTTCACCAAATTCTTAACAGAAAATTAATTTTTAACTTTTTAAAGAATAATTTTGTAGTAAATAAATTCAATGAAAGCAGAAGAAAATTCCATTAAATTGACATCCTACTCTCATGGTGCTGGATGTGGTTGTAAAATTTCACCTCAAATTTTAGAAAAAATCATACAATCAGATCAATCAATTAGTTGGAAAGATCTTATCGTAGGGAATGAAAGTAAAGATGATGCCGCAGTTTTCGACTGGGGTAATGGAGAAGCGGTTATATCAACCACCGATTTTTTTATGCCCATTGTAGATGACCCCTACCATTTTGGAAAAATAGCTGCCACAAATGCCATATCGGATATTTATGCAATGGGGGGAAATCCATTAATGGCTATCGCTATCTTAGGTTGGCCAATAGATAAATTAGCTCCAGAAATTGCCAGAGAAGTTATCAAGGGTGGAAGAGATGCATGTTTGGCAGCCGGCATTCCTTTAGCTGGCGGACATTCAATAGATTCACCCGAACCAATTTTCGGTTTGGCAGTTACAGGTAAAGTACATAAAAACCATCTCAAACAGAATAATACTGCTAATTCAAATTGTGATTTGTTTCTCACAAAACCTTTGGGTGTTGGCATCTTAACAACTGCTCAAAAAAGAGACATTTTGGAGGAAAAGGATTTACAAGCCGCAGTTATGCAGATGGAGGAATTGAACAAAATTGGAACTGTATTAGGTACACTTTCTTATGTTAAAGCCTTAACAGATGTAACAGGTTTTGGTTTATTTGGTCATCTTATTGAAATGTGTGATGGCTCAATGATATCAGCAGAAATAAATCCAGATGCATTTCCAACCTTACCAAATGTTAAAAATTACTTGAGACAAGATTGTTTCCCTGGTGGAACCAAGCGTAATCTTGCCTCCTATCAAGATCGCATTGAAACTTTAAATGATAACCATGTGAATTTTATTGGGGCAGATCCACAAACTTCTGGTGGCTTATTAATTGCAGTGGACCAGAAATTTACTCCAAATTTTGAAGCTATAATGAAAGAGCAAAATCAATCCTATTGGAAAATTGGCAAAACAATCAATCAAAAAGAAAAAGCTATTTATTTCAAATGAAATTATTCTTTCGCAAAGTTGGAGAAACAGGTACTCCTATCGTAATACTTCATGGTATTTTTGGAACATCCGACAATTGGTTGGGTATCGCAAAATCTTTAGGAGAAACCCATCAAGTTTATTTATTGGACCAAAGAAACCATGGTCAAAGTCTTTGGTCAGATGAATTCGATTACCAAGTCATGGCAGCCGATTTAAAAGAATTCATAGAAGACCACCAATTGGAAAAACCAATCCTAATTGGGCATTCAATGGGAGGAAAAGTAGTTATGCAATTTGAATTAATTTATCCTTCCATTGCGCAAAAGGTTATTGTGGTAGACATTGCTCCTAAATTTTACCCTGTTCATCACACACAAATATTAAACGGACTTAATTCTTTAGATTTAAAAAATCTTCAAAGTAGAACGGAGGCAAATGAACATTTGAAACGATTTGAGGAAAAAGAAGGGGTAAGACAATTTTTATTAAAAAATTTATACCGCAACGAAAATAACGAATTTGCTTTTCGAATTAATTTAAAAGTAATTACCAAAAATATAGATGTGGTTGGACATGAATTATTTCATAGAAATCCATCAGAAACACCTACCTATTTTATAAAAGGTGAGGATTCGAATTATATTTTACCTGAAGACCATCGTTTAATTGCTGAAATTTTTCCAAATTTCGAAATGATAGAAATTCCCTATGCAGGGCATTGGGTTCAAGCAGATCAACCAGAGGCATTTTTAAAGGCAATTCAGCAAATTTTATGAAATTATATTTAATTCCTTCTCCAATCGCTGAAAGCACTAGTTCTCTAACCCTTCCATCTGAAATTGGAAACACAATTTTACTCTGTAAACATTTTTTTGTAGAAAATATTCGAACAGCAAGAAGGTTTATTAGTGAATTAAAATTAGGAATAACAATTGAAGAATTGGAATTTTATGAACTTACAAAAGATAGCCAAACGGCTGATATTCGAACGATCCTTAAAAAATTAAAAGCAAGTAATTGTAAGCATTTGGGAGTAATCTCGGAGGCTGGTTGTCCGGGTGTAGCAGACCCTGGTGCTGTAGCCGTACAGATTGCACATCAAATGGGAATAGAGGTCGTTCCCCTTGTGGGTCCCTCCTCTATCCTTTTGGCGTTAATGGCATCAGGATTCTCGGGGCAAAGTTTTATTTTTCATGGCTATTTACCTATTGAAAAAGCAAATCGAATAAAAAAAATAGAGTTGCTTGAAAAAGAAGTTGTAAAATCAGGTCAAACACAAATTTTTATGGAAACCCCTTATAGAAACAATGCTATATTGGAAGATTTAATAAATAATTGTCATCCTGAGACCTTACTAAGTATTTCAGCGGAACTAAAAGGAAGTGATGGATTTTCAAAAACCATGAGCATTCAACATTGGAAATCGCAACTTCCAGATTTACATAAGAAACCAACTATTTTTTTATTAGGTCAGTAATTTTATAATTTGACTTTTTTTTACAATTTTTGAACATGATTCAGGTAAAATCTTTTTGTTTTAATGCCTTTCAAGAAAACACCTATGTAGTATGGAATGAGAAAAAAGATGCCTTTATAATTGATCCAGGATGTTATACTTTTGAGGAAAGACAAATTATTAGAGACTTTATAACAGAAAACCAATTAATACCCAGGGCCATCATCAATACCCATGCCCATGTTGACCATGTTTTAGGAGTTCAAAGTTTAAAAGAGATTTATCAAATACCTTTTGGTTTACATAATAAAGACGCAATTATTTTACATGATGTAAAAAATAGGGCTTTATTTTATGGATTTCCACATTATCAAGAAACAGAAATTGATTTTTATTTGGAGGAAGGTCAAGATTTGACTTTTGGCGAATTGTCGCCAAAAGTATTTTTTGTTCCTGGCCATGCTCCAGGACATACCGCATTCTTTTTTGAAGAGGATAAAATCCTATTTTCCGGAGACGTTTTGTTTAGAAGAAGTATCGGTAGAACTGATTTTCCGCATTGCGACCACGATGCATTGGTAAAAAGCATACAAACAAAATTGTACACACTACCAGATGAAGTAATAGTCTACCCCGGACATGGAGGACCTACTAAAATTGGAGAAGAAAAAAAATTAAACCCTTTTGTCAGATTCGAATGAGCATCAAAAAAGAAATACCTAATTTATTAACACTTGGCAATCTTTTGTCTGGTTGTTTAGGACTGGTTTTTATCATGGAAGACCATCTTTTATGGGCCACCTATTGCATTGCCATCTCTTTAATATGTGACTTTTTAGATGGTTTTTTGGCTAGACTTTTAAATGCCTATTCTGAAATTGGTAAGCAATTAGATTCTTTAGCTGATATGGTTTCTTTTGGTGTTTTACCAAGTTTCATGCTTTTGAATTTAGTTGAAAAATCCTGTTCCAGCTTTTGCTATTATGGAATTGGTGGATTTTATAAGCCTTATATGGTTTTTGCCTTAGCTCTAGCCTCAGCCTATCGCTTAGCAAAATTCAATATAGACACGAGGCAAACGGATCAATTCATCGGAGTTCCTACACCAGCGAATGGATTGTTTATTGCGTCTATTCCAGCAATTCTATTTTTTCAGCCAGAGTTTGCCACCTATTTTTTACATTTTAATGGTCTATTAATTTATGCCATTCTGATGAGCTATTTAATGGTATCAGAATTACCTCTCATGGCTTTTAAGTTTAAATCATTTGGATGGAGTGAAAACCAATTGCGATACATTTTCCTAATTTTCTGTGTCATAAGCGTAATATTGTTTAAATTTGTAGCCATTCCTGTGATTGTAATAGCTTACATTCTTTTATCAGGAATAATTTATATCCTTAACATTCTTAAAAAATGAAATTTTTAGCAGAAATCAACGTAATGCCACAAAAAGAAATTCTTGATCCTCAAGGGAAAGCCGTAAAAATTGGTCTTCAAAATTTAGGTATCAATCAAGTGGCAGATGTTCGTATTGGCAAACATATTCAATTACAAGTAGAGGCAAACTCTGAGGTAGAGGCAAGTGAAATTGTAACCAATGCCTGCAAAAAATTATTAGCGAATATTATTATGGAAGAATTTGAATTCAAATTAATCCAACAATAATCAAAATTGGCCTGTATGTAGCAAAACCAGTGTACAGGCCTCTTCTACATAAATACCTACCTCACTAAGTGCATTTTCTAAAATTGGATTTTCTGTTCCTGGATTAAATATTACTCGCTTTGGCTTCAATATTTTAAGATAATCCAGTAAACCATCTTGATTTTTCGGCCCAACATACAAAGTAACGGTATCCACCGAATCAAATTGTTTTTGTTTATGTATTGGCAGTCCTAAGACAAATCCTTCCCGATTTCCTACAAGCACTACCTCATGTTCATACTTCATTAAAAGTGAAGTAGCCTTAAAGGCATATCTCTCAGGATTTTCAGATGCACCATAAACCAAAACTTTCATAATTAAATGAATGTATTTTACCTATTAAATAACCTAATTATGCTAATAACTTAATTTTATTATTTACAATTTAACCAAATCAGAATAATGATTTGGCGATTGCCTTCACACTGTCCGATTTACTCATCGTATAAAAGTGTAAAGCTGGCACACCTGCTTTGATCAACTCCTTTCCTTGCTGAATCGTCCATTCAATACCCACTTGTTTAATTTGATCTGAAGTAGAGCATTTCAATACCTCATCTTTCATAACCTGTGGTATATCCAAATAGAAAATTTCAGGCAATATTTGAAGCTGCTTTGCGGTCGAAAGAGGCTTCAAACCTGGAATAATTGGAACATTTATGCCAATGGCTCGACATTTATCCACGAAATCAAAATAATATTGATTATCAAAAAACATTTGTGTCACAATATAATCTGCTCCGGCATCTACTTTTTTCTTTAAAAACTGCAAATCTGTATCTAAACTAAGGGCTTCATAATGTTTTTCCGGATAACCCGCCACCCCAACACAAAAATTAGTTGGGAAAGATTCTGTTTCCTCATACAACAATTTACCCTGATTCATTTGATTGATTTGAGCTACTAACTCATTGGCAAAGGCATGTCCGCCCTCCTTAGCAATAAAGGCATCCTGACCTTTTTCATGATCCCCACGTAAAGCTAAGATATTTTCTATGCCTAGGTAATGTAAATCAATTAAAAAGTCTTCCGTTTCCTCTTGAGTAAATCCACCGCAAATAACATGTGGTACAGCCTCTACTTTGAATTGGTGCATGATGGCCGCACAAATACCTAAGGTACCCGGACGTTTTCGAACAGGAATTCTTTTTACAATTCCATTTTCTTCCTTTGTAATATATTCTTCCCGATGATAGGTTACTTCTATAAATGGCGGATTGAATTCCATCAATGATTCCAAATGTCCCATAAGTTCGCCAAAATTTTGGCCCTTCATAGGTGGAATGATTTCAATGGAAAACAACGTTTTACCATTTGCTTGCTTGAAATATTCTGTAATCTTTGTCATTTCAATTTATTGATAATTCAAAACCGGACTCAACCATTTTTCAACCTCCTCTATCTGCATCCTTTTTCGTTTGGCATAATCTATTACTTGGTCTTTACCTATTTTACCTAAACCATAATACGTACTCTTTGGATGTGAAAAATAAAATCCAGAAACGGAAGAAGCTGGATACATGGCCAAGCTATCAGTTAAAGTAATTCCTGTATTCTTTTCAACTTCCAATAATTCAAAAAGTCGAACTTTTTCTGTGTGATCTGGACAAGCCGGATACCCCGGAGCTGGACGAATTCCTACATACTTCTCACTGATTAACTCCTCATTAGAAAAATTCTCCTCTTTTGCATATCCCCAATATTCTTTACGCACTTTTTGGTGTAAATACTCAGCGAAGGCCTCAGCCAAACGATCAGCTAGTGCTTTCAACATGATACTACTGTAATCGTCATGTTGTTTTTCAAATTCATCTAATTTCGATTCAATTCCTAACCCAGTAGTTACAGCAAATGCGCCTATATAATCAATTTCGGAGCCTAATGGTGCCACAAAATCACTCAGACAATAATTTGGCAAATTACTAGCTTTTAATCCCTGTTGTCTTAAATGATGTAACCATTTGGTGGAATCAGAGGTATGGTCTTTGGGAATAATTTGGTAGTCAACATGTACATGTTCACCATGTTTATCACAATCTGTTTTTATTTCTTTGGCAATAAAATCGTGTAAAATAATATCATCACCCCATGAATTCGCAGGAAAGAATCCAACTGAAGCATTAGCAGAAATCCATTTTTCTGAAACAATCTTTTGCAACATGGTTTGTGCATCGTTGAATAATTTTCTAGCTTCTTGACCTACTATTTGATTATCAAAAATCTTTGGATACTTACCTGATAACTGCCATGTTGAGAAAAAGGGTGTCCAATCGATATAGGGAACTAAATCCTTTAATGGAAAATCATTTAAATATTTAGCACCTAAAAAGGATGGCTTACTTGCCTTAAATCCAGACCAATCAATTGTTTTTTGTTTCCCTCTTGCTTGCTGAATTGACAAGTAATTTTTATCCTGTTGGCGATTTGCATGTGCTTCCCTTAATTCAGCATATTCTTTTTTAATTTCATTAAAAATTTCTTGCTGAGATAAATTACTTTGCAATAACCTTCCTGCCACAGGTACCGATCTTGATGCATCTAATACATGGATAACAGGCCCAGAATAATGCGGATCTATTTTTACAGCAGTGTGGATACGAGAGGTTGTGGCTCCACCAATTAACAAGGGTATGGTAAAACCTTGACGTTCCATTTCCTTGGCAACATAAACCATTTCATCGAGGCTTGGAGTAATTAAACCAGATAAACCAATGATATCAACTTGATGTTCCTTGGCCGACGCTAAAATTTTGTCGCAGGGTACCATTACTCCCAAATCGATGATTTCATAATTATTACATGCCAAAACAACGCCTACAATATTTTTTCCAATATCGTGAACATCACCCTTAACAGTTGCCATTAATATTTTTCCAGCAGAAGAACTTTCCATGCCATGTTTCTCGGCCTCAATAAATGGCAACAAGTAGGCTACTGCCTTTTTCATTACACGAGCAGATTTTACCACTTGAGGTAAAAACATTTTTCCTTCCCCAAAAAGGTCTCCTACCACATTCATTCCGTCCATCAGTGGTCCTTCAATTACCTGAATTGGCTTATCCACTTGAAGCCGTGCTTCTTCAACGTCTTCATCAATAAATTCAGTCAATCCTTTAATCAAGGCATGCTCCAAGCGTTTTTTAACGGGTAAATTTCTCCATTCGAGGTCAATAACCACCTCTTTACCAGCAGATTTTACAGTCTCAGCAAAGGCTACCAACTTTTCTGTTGCTTCAGCATTTCTATTTAAAATAACATCCTCACATAGATCTCTTAATGGCTGAGGAATTTCATCATATACACCTAATTGTCCGGCATTAACTATTCCCATATCCATACCTGCCTTGATGGCATGGTACAAAAATATAGTATGCATTGCTTCTCTAACTGGTTCATTTCCTCTAAATGAAAAGGAAATATTGGAAACTCCACCTGAAACTTTGGCTTTAGGTAAATGATTTTTGATCCATTGGGTAGCGGCT
This sequence comes from Bacteroidota bacterium, assembly GCA_041157165.1. Taxonomy (GTDB): domain Bacteria; phylum Bacteroidota; class Bacteroidia; order Cytophagales; family Spirosomataceae; genus Sandaracinomonas. The sequence continues at coordinate 6,564 of JBEBDG010000008.1, read as the reverse complement.
ATAAAATCTACTGCATAATTATTATGCTCTTCTATACCTGTTGCTACAGTTAAAATATTGGGATCAAAAATGATATCTTGAGCAGGAAATCCAACCTTTTCGGTTAATATTTTGTATGCCCGAGAACAAATTTCAATTCTCCTCTCAAAGTTATCTGCCTGCCCTTTTTCATCAAAAGCCATGACAACAGCAGATGCGCCATAACGTTTAATTTTGTTAGCTAATTCGACAAATTTCTCCTCTCCTTCTTTTAATGAAATGGAATTTACAATCGATTTTCCTTGAACACATTTCAAACCTGCTTCAATAACTTCCCATTTTGATGAATCAATCATCAAAGGCAACTTTGAAATATCGGGTTCAGCCATCAATAAATTCAAAAATTTTGGCATCATGCTCACCCCATCAATCATTCCCTCATCTAAATTAATATCCAAAATTTGAGCACCACCTTCCACCTGATCACGAGCAATTTGTATTGCTTCTTCAAATTTTTCTTCCCGTATCAAACGAGCAAATTTCTTCGAACCTGTTACATTGCAACGTTCACCAACATTTACAAAATTGGTCAAAGGCGTTATTTCCAAAGGCTCTAAACCAGATAGTTTTTGATTTGAATTTTGCTCCGGAATTTGATGTGGCTTATATTTTGCTGCGATAGCAGCAATTTTAGAAATATGGGCTGGTGTGGTCCCACAACAACCTCCAATGATATTAACTAATCCATTTTTCAAGAAATCTTCTATAATTTCTGCCATTTCATCCGGTGTCTGATCATATTCACCCATTTCATTGGGCAAACCTGCATTTGGATGAGCAGAAACATAAAAAGGAGAATTGTCAGAAAGTGTTTTAACATATGGCCTCATCAAATCAGCACCCAATGCACAATTAATTCCTACGCTCAATAAAGGCATGTGAGAAACCGAAGTTAAAAAAGCATCTGTTGTCTGACCAGAAAGTGTTCGCCCCGATTGATCTGTTATCGTTCCAGAAACCATAACAGGTAAATATTCCTTATCTGAATTTGCTTTAAAATATTGGTCAATGGCAAATAATGCAGCTTTTGCATTAAGCGTATCGAATACGGTTTCAATCAACAAAAGGTCTACACCACCATCTACTAAGCCCCTAATTTGCTCCGTATAGGCCTCAACTAATTGATCAAAAGTAATGGCTCTAAATCCTGGATCATTTACATCTGGTGATAAAGACAAGGTTCGATTCGTTGGACCAATAGAACCAGCAACATATTTTGGATTTTTTGAATTTTTTAAAGTAAAAGAATCTGCTACTTCTTTTGCAATTTTTGCAGATTGAAAATTCAATTCATATACCAAATCTTCCATGTGATAATCTTCCATGGCAATGGATGTGGAAGAAAAAGTATTTGTTTCTGCTATATCTGCTCCAGCTTCAAAATACTTTCTATGAATTTCATGGATAATATCCGGACGAGTCAAAGACAACAAATCATTATTGCCTTTTACCTCGTGTGGAAAATCTTTAAATCGTTCCCCACGATAATCGGCATCCGTCAATTTATATTCCTGTATTAGGGAGCCCATCGCCCCATCTAATACCAAAATTCTTTCTTTTAAAACTTCTCTAACCGATGGCTTTTGCATAATAGAGCAAAGTTACGGCTTTTTACAGAAAATTATAGGATTAAATCAAGAAATTAAACCTAATGTTTTAATTCTTTCAAGGTCTTCCGGTGTATCTATTCCAATGGTTTCAATGTCTGTCTCAACCGTAAGAATTTGATATCCATTTTCTATCCAACGCAGCTGTTCCAATGATTCTGCCAATTCCAAGGGAGAGGGATTTAGCTGTGCCAATTTAGGAAGCACATCAGCACGATAGGCGTACAAACCGATATGTTTATAAAAATTTCCTTTATTTAACCATTGGTCCTGTGGCACACTCCTTAAATAAGGTAAAGTTTGTCTTGAAAAATAAATGGCTCTATGGTTTGCATCTACGATTACCTTCGGTGAGTTGGGATTAAACAAGGTACCTAAGTCAGTAATTCGCTTTATTAAAGTAACCAATTCTGGTTTTTGATTGAAACCAGAAATCAGAGTATGAATTTGTTTCGGATCAATAAAAGGCTCATCTCCTTGTATATTAACTACGTAGTCAACATCCAAACCGGATTTCTCTAAAACTTCTGCACATCGGTCTGTTCCTGTCAAATGGTCCGCTGAGGTCAACATTACTTTTGCGCCAAACTGCTCAGCTACTTCTTTAATGCGATTGTCATCTGTCGCAATAATAACATCTTTCCATTGCCCTACCTTACAAACCTGCTCATAAGTCCTTTGAATCATCGTCATACCAGAAATCTCAACCAAAGGTTTCCCCGGAAAACGAGTGGAGGCAAACCTAGCAGGAATAATTGCTAAAACAGAAGGAGCCGTATTCATCATAAGTGAACATTTTTCACCAAATTTGCATATAAATTTCTACAAATACATTTGAAAATTATTTTTCAACATCAATTTCCAGGAAATATTCACCGAATTTCCTATTTTGGCACTCAAAATGAGCCAAAAATTTGGGTTGATATTTCAATGCAAACAGAAAAAAAATGGTTCATTTTAAACTTGCAGGATAAACTTTTACAAGAAATAAAAATTCCTTTTGATAAATCAATAGTGTATACTTGGTTAGATGCAAATGAGAATTCTGGTTTTTTTTCTCTTTTAGAAAAAGGTAAAAATCCTAAATCAATAGGTTTTGCAGAAGTGAACTTGATAGATGGTGCCATTCGTTCTATTTCAGAAAAATTTAATTTTTCAGTGAAAGAAAAAAAAATGGCGAGTCAATTATTTTCCATTCAAATTCCTAGTCATTACCATACAGAAAAATCCTATTTCAAAGACTTTCAACAATTTTTTGAAATAAAATTCAATCAAAAAATTGATAAGGGAATTGATTATTTAGAAGGTGACAATAAGCTAATTTTTTCTTATTATCTTTACGAAAATACTTGGTTAAATAAACTAAAAGTTTGTAATTTGGATTTCACTAGTATTTGGGATGATACAATTGAAACAACTGAATTAATTGGTCATACTACCTTTCAAGTTTTTGAAAACTTGATTATTTATACAAAAAATAAAAACGAATTGATCATTTTAGGCAATGAATAAGTCTGTTAAATATCTTCTAATTTTTATCTGTTTAAGCGCACCCATTTTTGCCAATAAAGTGGATTCACTAGGATTAAAAAAAGAAAACAATAAAACATTTATCGTTTACAAATTAGGCGCCAAACAAACCCTTTTTTCTGTTCTAAAAAGGTATAATTTATCTCTTACAGAATTTAAACAAGTGAATCCTGAAACGGATATTCCAGTAAAAACTGGTGAGATCGTTTATATTCCATTGCATTATTTGGAGGAAAGTCCAAGTATTTTAAAAAATATCGACAAACCAGTAGCAGCGAGCACAGAAGCTGAAACAAAAGATGTGGCAAAGTCCGTTTCAGAAAATTCTACTGAAAATATTCATATTGTATTACCAAAACAAGGACTTTTGACAATCGCCAATCAATACAAAGTTACGATGGCACAATTGAGAAAATGGAATAATTTAAAATCCGATAAACTTCAAGAGGGTCAACGATTGATTATCAAAGAACCAAGTATTGACCAAATATCCTTAAATACCACGAGTAAACAAGAAAAAAAATCGGAGGTTAAAGAGGGGAAGATAGATCCAACATTACCTTCAGAGGCTTCAAATAAAACTACAGAAACGACTACAAATCCCCAAAGTAATGAGGGGATTAAAAAGACTATAGAGACAGGCATAGCTGAATTAATTGATGTACCCGATAATTCAGGCAAATATTTAGCCTTGCATAAATCAGCGCCAATTGGCACCTTGGTGTTAGTTAAAAATTTGGCAAATAATCAAAGTATTTGGGTAAAAGTTGTAGGGAGATTACCTAATTCCGACCCAAAGGTAATCATCAAAATTTCACCTAAAGCATTTGAAAAACTAAATGCAGTTGATAAACGAATTCGAGCTGAAATAAGCTATTTAATTCAATAAGATGCCTAGACAAAAAAGACCTATCACTACTGGCCAAGTAGTTTTTGAAATATTATTTATATTATCTTATCCATTCATAGCTGCATTCACCTTGGTATCAACTATTTTGGTTTGGTTCTTCTCACTGTTATCTAAAATAGTTTCATTCTTTTTTGGCAAAAAATGAAAATTGAGGTTCAAAAATTGTTAGAAGCGAAATTCCAACAATTTAATCAAATTGACTTCATTAAAGAAGATCCTATTTCAATACCCCATATGTTTTCAAAAAAAGAAAACATTGAAATCATGGGTTTTTGGGTAGCTATATTGTCATGGGGACAACGTAAAACAATCTTAAGAAAGGCTAAAGAATTAATAGATTTGATGGATGGTAATCCTCATGATTTTATTCTACATTTTAGGGATAAAGATTTAAAGCGATTTGAAAACTTCAAACATCGAACTTTTCAATATCCAGACACATTATATTTTTTGAATTTTTTTCAAAGACATTACAAGCTACATCAAAGTCTTGAATCAGCATTTTCAAAGACCTTCAACTCATCAGAGGAAACTATTGAATCGTCAATTAATCGATTTTACGATTATTTTTTTGATGATGAATGGGTTTTGAACCGTACTAAAAAACACATATCAAGACCAGCAAGTCATTCGGCATGCAAACGAATTTGCATGTTTTTAAGATGGATGGTGAGACAAGATGCTAATGGTGTGGATTTTGGTTTGTGGAAAACCATCAAACCATCACAACTTATTTGCCCATTAGATGTTCATGTTCAAAGACAAGCAGAGCAACTTGGTTTAATTCCAAATGCCCCTGCAAGCTGGAAATTAGCAGTACATTTAACAAAAGAACTTAAAAAATTTGATATAAATGATCCCGTGAAGTATGATTTTGCTTTATTTGGTCTGGGAATTGAATCAAAAAAGATGTTATGAAAATTACTATCTATCAAAATAATGGAGAGAAATTAATCCAAATAAGTAACCCCATCTCCAAAGAATCCATTGAGATAAATGCCAGTATAGGGGGGACCCTTACATCCATGCAACTTTCAAATGATTTAACGACCCAAGAACTAATCAGTATTCCCGATCAACAAAAATACACATTAAATAAAAATCCTTTTTATCCTAGCGGATTACTCATGCCTTGGGTCAATCGAATCAGAAATGGAAATTATTCTTTTAAAGGGAAAAACTATCAATTACCCATCAATGAATCAAATTTAGGTAACGCAATACATGGTTTCATGGCACATGCCAATTTTGAAATTATTGAAACGAAAGAGAATGAAAATGAAGGTTTTGTGAGACTAGAAAGTATATATGACGGCTTATTTCCAGGCTTCCCCTTTCCTTTTGTCTGTCAGTTATGCTATTCACTTGATAAAAGTGGGACGCTATCGTTCCAAATTATTGGAAAAAATTGTGGAGAAAAACCAATGCCATTTGCCACTGGTTGGCACCCTTATTTTCAATTGGGAAATAATTTAGAAGATCTAACGTTATACTTCAATTCAAAGGAAAAATTCCTTTCCGATAGCCAAATGATACCATTGAAATCAGTGGCATTTCTAGCCCAGAAAGGCATGCCTCTACATCTGGAAAAGCCTGATAATGTATTTTTACTTGAAAAGTCAAAAAGCAACTCCGTTGCTTTACTCAACGATAAAAGTGGACTACAATTAAACCTTGAATTTAATTCAGAGACATTTCCATACTTTGTAGCTTTTTGCCCTGAAGGTGAAAATTGTATAGCCTTAGAGCCCATGACGGCAAATACGGATTGCTTTAATACCAACGAAGGTCTTTTAGAATTAGATGCTCAAGAGGAATTCCATGGATCAATAAAAATTTACTTGAGCAAAATAGGACAAAACTAATTTTAGAATTAAAATTCGTAAATTGCAGCATGAACATTATGAAGTCCATTTTCGCTTTATTTCTATTCATCCCTACCATTGGGCTAGCCTTGGAAATACCGGCTGATTCCCTAGCACCTGCTGCACCTGCTAGTTTATGGAAAAAAGATTTTCAATTAGGTGCTAACCTTAATCAATCATCATTTAGTGAAAACTGGAAATCTGGAGGGTCTAATACATTTGCAGGTGGTTGGTTCTTGAGCCACAATGCTAAATTTGATAATTCCGGATGGCGCTTAAGCAGTGATTTAAATATGCAATTAGGCTTTCTTCAAAATAAAACGCAAAGTCTGAGAAAAAACGTTGACCGTATCTTTTACGAATTTAAGGCTGGTTATCGAATCAGCGATAAATGGGATTTTTTTGGCTCGACCAATTTTCAAACCCAATTTCTAACCGGTTATGAATACGGTAAAAAAAACTATTTAGGGATACCCGTTGATTCGCTCGTATCAAGCCTTTTTGCTCCTGCATACCTTACCTCATCGTTGGGTTTCGAGGTACATCCCAATAAAAATTTCTTTTCTCGTTTTGGGGTTGGCTCACTCCGTCAAACATTTGTGCTTGATAGGCG
>JBEBDG010000007.1:0-22328 GCA_041157165.1 Bacteroidota bacterium | reverse complement strand
CCAAAATCAAGTTTGGAGGAACAAGAAAAATTCAAAAAACTAATTGTTCAAAATCCAAGAAATTATATCGCCCAACCAACCATCTCCTTGTCTAGGGTTCCATGTCTGATCGGAGAACAAGCAGAAGGTAGGCATGTAGATTTAAGACCTTATGCATTGTATGGGGAAAATGTTCATGTGATGCCTGGCGGACTCACCCGTGTGGCCTTAAGAAAAGGTTCTTTGGTGGTTAACTCTTCGCAAGGAGGAGGCTCAAAAGACACTTGGGTATTAAATGAATAAAGAGGCAAATGCCTCTTTATTTTTAAAATATCACTGGGAAAAAGAAGCAAACAAATACAAACCAAAAAAAGTAAATGGGAAGGTAACTTACCATTACTTCTTGTACCTTAGCCGAGGATTTATTTCCAAGTGAAGAAATAAACAATTGAATTGCTGCCAAGACAAGGTGAATCAAAATCAAAAAATTACTTCCTAAAACTGCCACACGATTTGGGCTGAATCCAAATTCATTGATTCGCTCTAAAATTGCATATAATGCAATGCCATTGATGCAAATAGCCACTAAGCTCAACAAACATACCACTATGGTTCCAAAGGCACGATGAGAGTTTGTTTCTTGATTGGCAATTGTAAAAAAGATCAAAGCTAACACCGCCACTAAGACTCCATTAAATAGTAATAGGAAATCACGATCACGAATTGTTTGGTTTTCATTTGTTAAAAAAGCAATGAAAAAGGCAACTAACGAAACAAGTGCTAATGGGCTGAAGATTTTAGCAATAATGGGTGAAATTTTAGAAACCAAATTGGAATTTGACTCTAACAAATAGGCCCCTACTACTGGAATGGGAGCCAACAACCACCATAAAATATACTTTGGATAAAATTCGCTGATTTTTACTTGAATGGCCTCAAAAAGATTAATCGTAAGCGCACTAAAAAGGCCCACGCATAATAAAATTAAGCCAGAAATGATGAGTAAATCCCCCACATATTTTAAATACAAAATTCGCTCAGAAGCCTCATTAAATCGATTTCCAAGCCTTGAAATGGCTACAATAAAAGCCATAATTCCTGCCAAATGAATGGCACATAAGATAAAAATTGTTTCCGAAGCCTGTGCTTGTACATAACTTATATATCCAGCAAAAGACAAAAATACGATTGTTAGAATTGCTATCACCCGAATTTCTGCCCTATTAATTAGTGTTGAAAAAATGGCAAGTCCACCGAACAAAATAATGCCAATGTATTTACCATAATAGGCCTCCTCATTCCATCCTGTAAATTTGGGTAATTCCATTAAAAGCCCCATAGAAAAAGCAAGGACAACCAACAGTCGCCAGTCGATGATTTTCTTAATGGCCGCCACATAGTGCAAGCGTTCCTGCCAAAATTTAGCCATTGGTTTTTCTGAAATTTCAGGATAAAGAATGTCAAAAGATTGTTTAAATTCTTTTTTATTTGATTGGTACAACCTTTCTAATTCCGAAGGATTCTCAATTTGAAGAAGGATTTCTCGTTTCATGAGATAGGAGTTTTATAGCATACAAAATTAATTTGTTTTTAAATAAGACCTTCTCCGCTCCTACGCAAATTCCCCCCTTTATCCATTAAAGACTAAATGCTACATATACATTACCTTTAGGAGTACCCAATTTAGTGCCACCACAAGCCAAAACAACATATTGTTTTCCATTGACCATGTAAGTAGCTGGTGTAGCAAATGAGGCAAACGGAAGTTTGTATTTCCAAATTTCCTTTCCCGTTTGAGCATCATAAGCTCTAAAAAAGCCATCCTTGCTTGCTGCAATAAGCAAAAGTCCATTTTCAAATAAAATAGGACCCCCATAATTTTCCGTTCCGGTGCCTTTAATTCCTCTGGATGCTAGCAGCGGTTCATCACCAAAATTAACTTTCCAAAGGTATTTACCGGTATTTAAATCAATTGCATTGAGCGTTCCCCAAGGTGGTGCAATGCCTGGCAAACCTTCTTTATCCACAAATTTGCGATATCCCGCCATACGGTATAAAATAGGTGAATTGGCCTCTGATTGGTTAGTGCCAGCCTCTTTTGAGGCTTCTTTCATTAAAAAGGCGACTAAATTATCTTTATCCACACCCTTTATTTGTGGGAATCCCGGCATCATCCCTTTCCCTGATGAAATGATGGTATTCAAAAAAGCCGCATTGCGTTTTTTATAAATATCAGCCAATTTTGGATAGCCTGAAGCTGGATTACCTGAAAGGTCATTTTTATGGCAAGAAGCACAGTTATTTTGGTAAATTTTTTCGCCTGGATGATCAAAAACTTGTCCTTTTTGGACTTTTTCCATTTTCTGAATCCATGGCATTTCGTTGCTATTGATATAGATAATGCCTTTACTTGGATGAGCCGCGGCTCCACCCCATTCACCTCCTCCATCAAAGCCTGGTAAAATCATCGTTCCAACTTCAGACGGTGGTGCAAACCATCGTCTATCTAAACGTTTGAAAACTTCTGTCAATTGAGCCTTTTCAGAAGAATAAGGATTAATATCTAATGAAGTCAACTCGCTTGCTTCGCGTGCGTACGGTGCGGGTAAGGCTGGTCGAGGCTGGGTACCCCATGCCAATTCCCCTTTCAAATTAGATTTTGGCACTGGAATTTCCTTGATGTCGAACAAAGGCTTGCCTGTTTTTCGCTCAAAAAGATAGACAAAACCTTGTTTTGTGATTTGCGCAACAGCATCTACTTTTTTACCATTCCGTAACACTTGTATTAAATTGGGTGGGGCGGGCATGTCGCGATCCCATAAATCATGGTGAACAAATTGATAATGCCAAAGTCTTTTCCCAGTTTTTGCATCCAATGCCAATAAGCAGTCAGAAAAAAGGTTTTTACCCTTTCGATTGGCCCCATAAAAATCATACCCTGCCGAACCGGTTGGCACGAAAACAATTCCGTTTTTTTCATCCAAAGCCATTCCTGCCCAGTTATTTGCAGCTCCAACGTCTTTGTTTTTATAGGCATTTTTAGGAAAACTTTTATATCCAAACTCACCGGGATAGGGAATGGTATGAAATGTCCAAATTAATTTTCCAGTCAATACATCAAATGCTCGAATATCTCCTGGAGCAGCATCTTCCCCCTCGGAAAGTCGCACCGGCATGATGATTAAATTTTGAAAAATGGTACCTGGGGTATTTGAAATAATAAATTTATCCTTGGCAATTGCCGGTAGCCCTTCATGAAGGTCAATATTACCCATCTTTCCAAAAGACTGAATTGGTTTTCCCGTTTTGGCATCCAAAGCCCAAAGTTTAGGACCAACCGTGTATAATATCCTTTCTTCTTTGCCATCAGACCAATAACTCACTCCTCGACTGGTACTAGCCCAATTTTTAAGAGGATCGCCAAATGTCCAAATTTCTTTACCGGTGGATGCATCCAAGGCAAAAGCTTGAACAGTGGGGCTCACTCCAAAAACACGCCCCTTTACAACCAATGGATTCGTTTGCATTTGACCCGAATCTGCGCAGACATAAGTCCATGCAATTTTCAATTGGTGTACATTTTCTTTAGTAATTTGGTTTAATCTACTGAAATGATTTCTGTCCTTTCCTCCCAAATATTCGGTCCAGTCAGTTTGTAAATCATCATTGGAGGTAAAACCAAATAAGATTGCGCACAAAATAATCAAGAAGAGTAATAAATGTCTTTTCATGATTTTCTATTTTCCAATATTTTCTTCTGGTTTGATTTTATATTGTTTGGAAGTTAAAAAAAGCAATTGCGGTAAATAGGAAAATAAAATTCCCACCTTTCTAGTCAGCATCCGTTGATTAAAAGTATCCCCTAATAATCTCTTCCCTTCCTTGGTATTTTTAAACATTTTCCAAACCCAAAAAATTGGGATGAAAATTAGATAATTGAAATAAATCAATAGAAGGGGAATCGCCCCATACGATTTGCGAATCCATAAAAAGTTGGACAATTGAATTTGCACAGAAAAACGATTGGCCCACGAATCATTGGCTCTTGTAAATTCATTTCCCTTGACCAAATGAATAAATTTCACTTCATCTGAGTACATCAATTTGCCTATTTTGTTCAGTCGAAAAGACAATTCAGCATCTTCAGCATACATAAAAAATTGCTCATCCCATGCTCCTACTTTTTCAAATTTCTCTTTTGAAACCATGATGAAGGCTCCCACCAAATTGTTCGTTTCTCCAGGTTGAAAATTTTCATTAGGGAAAAGGGCAAGCAACATTTTTTTGAATAAATCATGATTAGGAATGAAATAAAAATCCTTCCGAAGATCATTCAAAGAATAGTAAAATGGGATTGATTCCTTTTCTAAATTTAATTGTAGTCCGCCAATTGCAGCAACATCATCGCGTTCCATCAAATGTTGATGGGCATTTAAAATAGCATTATTGAACAATAAAGTGTCTGTATTTAAAAATAGCAAAAAATTTCCCCTAGCTTGTTTTGCACCTAAATTATTTGCCTTGGAAAACCCCACATTCCCTCCTGCATTGAGCCAATGAATTTCAGGAAAGCTCTCCAAAATTTGCTTATTCGTACCAGGCACGTAGGAATTGTCCACAACTATCAATTCATACGTGAGTCCATTCGTAAATTGCTGAATACTTTTTAGGCATTCAAACAAATAATCTTCTGTTTTATAATTGACAAATATGATGGATACGTCTATCAAAACCCCCTTGATTTACTAATTGAATAATGACACAAATTTTTCTATCTCTTGTTGATATTGAAAAGGCAAAATAGACTGACCTTTCTTTTCTAGCTTTATTTTTTCTATAGCCTTGACTATTTCCTCTGGTCGATGATCATAACAAATTACTCCATTTTGGCTATTTACAATCAAAGATGCTCCACCTGAATTGAGAGCAACAATTGGAATATGAAACGTTACAGCCTCCTGCATTACCAAACCCATCGATTCTTCTCTTGAGGTAGATAAAAATAGATCCGCCTGAGCAAGAATTTCTAGGTACTCTTTTTGCGTATTAGTTTGCAAAAATTGAACGCTATTTGTTTGGGCATTTTTCAATTTAATAATCTCGGAATAGGCATTATTGGCAAACTTACCCAACCAAATAAATTCATAGGTTTCTTTCGACAATAATTGTGCTACTTCTAGGAATAAATCAGTTCCTTTGCGATAACAAATAGTGCCAGATGAGACAATTTTTAGCTTTCCTTTTGATGGGTTAGACTTATTACGGTTCACTACATCTACCAATTCCTTTTGATTGACTGTCGAATTAATAATCGTAATTTTATTTTTAAAATAAGGCTTGAAAAGGTCTTCAACTAAGCCAGAACATGCGATCAAATGATCGCATTCATTTTTTAATAAATCAAACTCATCGGCTTTTAGAGATTCAAAATTATAAAGCAATTCATGTATGTGAACATACGTGTGAATTGAGAACTGCTTTTTGTAACGTAGAAGGCCCAAATGAGCGAGGGTATTTAAGTACCACGAATCTGCTTTGAATTGTTTTTGAATTTTCTCAAGTTGTTGACCAATGATATCCTTTCCTAAGTGAAATGCAATTTTATCGAGCCATTTGAAATGAAAATCCAAATAAAAAACAGGAATAGTAGAAGGAATTTCAGGAACTAACTCACCTCCTTTTTCCATTAGAACAATGCCAATGGATATTTTTTGAGTTTTATGTAATTCTTGAATAAAATTAAATAATAAAGTTTCAGACCCTGTCCGATTAAGATTATTCAAAAAAAACAAAACTCTTTTGCCCATCTAACAACGGATTATGATTTAATTTTGAAGATATTTATCAATTAATTCCTGGTCAGGCCTATAGACATATGGATGAGGAAACCCCTTATTCACAAAAGTTGGATCCTCCATATTGGTGTACCTAAAATGGCAAGACCATCGAATTTCATTATTGGTAATTTGGCCCGACTCATGTACTAAAAAAGTAGAAAAAATTACTACATCGCCTCTTTTTAATGGAACTTGAACCCGTTTATGAGCAGCACGATCAAAATCAACTTCTGCAAATCCATTTTCTATGGTATTCGTCAATGGCCCCATTTTATGTGTTTCAGGATAAAAAATCACAGGTCCATGGGCAATATCCAAATCCATTAAGGGTAACCAAACCACTACTGAATCATCGGATGAAAGCATTGAGACCCAATCCTGGTGTAGGGGAGTTTTATAAAAATGCTCTTTTTTTGCTAAGTCCGGATGATTAAAAAATAATACAGGGCGTGTACACATGTTGGGTACCTGCAACCCGAGGTCTTTCAACAAATTAATTAAATCTGGATTAACCGCCAGTTGATATAATTCAATTAAACCGGTTTGAATTAATTTACCACAATTGATAAACGTATCTAGATGATTTTCAAACAAGGTTTTCATTTGAGTAAGAAAATCTCCTTCAATGCCTAATTTTTGAAATTGAATTTGAAAGATTTTTTGAGCAGCTATATAGAGATTTTCAATCGCTTCTTCATCAAAAAAACCTGGCAAAATAACCAGACCTTCTTTATCTAATTGTTCCTTTATTTCAGCTAAATTTTTCAATGGCATGAATTTTCAATAAAATAAACTTCAATTTAATAAAATTTAGACGGATATTGTGTATCTTTTTTCATTAATTACAAAGCTAAACCATGATGAACCCGAAAGTAAATCCCTTTTTTGTACATGCGAAAAAATGGGGGACTGAACTCGAAATCCTAAGAGACCTTTTGCTAAGTTTTCCATTGGTTGAAGAACTAAAATGGAATTCACCTTGCTACCTTTTTGAAGGAAAAAATGTGATTATCATCCAAGGATTCAAAGAATATTTTTCCATAATGTTTTTTAAAGGTGCATTGTTAAAGGATGCTAATAATATTCTTGTCACGCCAGGAGAAGTTCAAGCAGGCAGACAAATTCGACTAAAAAGTGTTGAGGAAATTGAACAATTTGAGGAGATTATTCGGCAGTATATTCATGAAGCGATCGAACTGGAAAAATCAGGTCAAAAAGTCGTCTTAAAATCGATCGAAGAATATGCTGTTCCTGAAGAATTAATTCAGGTTTTGGAACAAAAAAAAGAGTTAAAGGATGCCTTTTACAAGCTTACCCCTGGCAGACAAAAAGGCTATTTTCAATTTATTTCAGACGCAAAACAAACAAAAACGCGGTTAGAACGCATCGAAAAAAATATATCTAGAATTTTAAAAGGAAAAGGCTTAAATGATTGTATTTGTGGTTTGTCACAACGCATGCCTAGCTGCGATGGTTCTCACAAACAATTGAAAGCTTAATTTATTTTTTTAGATACACGGCCTTTTTATGGTAATATTGGGCTATACACTTACACCAAAGATGGGTAGAGTCGGGAGACAATTCTTCTACAAAAAACATACTTCCCTTTGCCTTAATTGGTTCAACAGCCACAATTGAATCAGATGAAGCCTTTATTTTATCAAATCGTTTTGCATTTTCTAATGCATATTTTTCGACTTGTTCATTTTTGAATTCTTGATATAACAAGGTAAAGTTTTCGTTTTTCTTTACAAAAACAAGCATTACAAACAACAATACTATAAGTACATTTTTACTCCTGAAATATTCAATATTAAGTCTTATGTTTTGAGCTAAATATAGCACCATAAAAGAAGTAAAAAGTAATAAAAAGTATTCAACTAAACTGAGAACACGCAAGGGCAATGCTGGCTCATTTAATCCGATAGACAAGGCCAAAAATCCAACATAATAGGATGAAAAAAAAGCAATAAATAAAAGTACGAATTGCCAATTTTTAATCTTTTTAAGGGGAGGGAGTAACAAGTCCTGGCTCATGGCAATTAGGCAAAAAAACCATAGATACAGCAAGGGTTTGGAGAAAAAGTGAGAAAGATTTTGAGATGTGAAATAAAAAGAATTATTAAAAATGGAAGGCCAATTTTTTACACCCTGACCAGCACGAACGGAATTGCCGGGTGCAAATACAACAATTCCAACACAAATAATCCAAAAAATATAAAACAAAAGATGGCCTTTCCTGAATTTACCTTCAATTAATAAATGGATGAAATATACCAACAATACTGCTGAAAAATACAACATGGTAATTTCACTCGTTCCAATTATAGCCCACATCAAAAAGAAATACAAAAGAACCTTCCCTTTAAATGGCGGAATAAAAAACTTTAGATTGAGAAAGAGTAAAACTAAATGAAAGGAGAGGTAATAAAACAGCGCTGGGTACCAATAAAAAACCTGATAAATACCAGGTATAAGGTACCAACCTAGTGCTTGAAACAAAAAAGCAGTTAGCCATAAATATGGGGAATGTATGGAAAATGAGAAGGCATTTTTAATGAACCAAAATCCATTCCAAAACCCGATAAATATCAAAAAAATAGGTGCTAGAACAAACCACTTAAAATTTGGACTAAAAACTAAAGGATTTAAGTGAAATAGGAGGTTTGTAAAATAGCGCCCACTCCAATTTGTATAGTATAAATAAGCCCCCTTTACAATTCCGAAATCTTTACCAACCCAACTAAAACAAAATTCATCAACAATATTTGGCTGGTTGTATTGAGCTAAAAATATCAACAAAAAGGCCATGATGGCCCATAAAAAAAAACTTGTTAAAACTAAAACGTAGTTTTTAACCATTGTAACCTATTATTTGGATAAAATCAAAACTGCTAAGCCAAAAGCGTACAAAATTAACATTAAATTCAACTTAATTTTTGTCACCTTGTTGGCAAGCTTAAATTCCTTCCAAATATATATTCCCCACAAAGCGGCAACCAGGGTTGCACCTTGTCCAAGTCCATAAGACAAGGCAGGACCCGCTTTTTCTGAGGCCAGTATGGAAAAAGCCATCCCAATAAACCAAATTAGTCCCCCTAAGATTCCCATCAAATGATCTTTTAGGCTTCCAGAAAAATAATCAGAAAAACTCAGGTTTTTCCCTTGAAATGGAAATTTCATTTGTAGGTAATTTAATAGCAAATTACTGAGTAAAAGTCCCGTAGAAAACATAAATAAGGCCGTGTAAGGACTCAATTTACCCAATTCAGGTGCTGTAAAATTTTGGGCCATTGAAGAGGCTACATATTTATAAAAAAATCCCATAAGTGAACCTGCAATCAAAGACAAAATAAGACCTTTTTGGCCTTTAGATTTCCCTAAAACATCTCGGTAAGCCATTGCATTCAAAATAATTGCCAATACAATCATCAGCACCCCGCTAGAAATAATAAAAACATTGCCTGTCGGGTGATCCATGAAATTAGTAGCTACACCAATTACCAAGGCAAGGCCTATTCCTACCGGAAAAGCAACCGACATTCCTGCAATTCCAATGGCTGCAACTAATAAAATGTTTGCTAAATTAAATAAAACACCCCCAACAAATGCAGATTGTAAACTTGGGGTATCTGCTTGGGAAATATCATCCAAAAATGCTCTACCTGCCTCCCCATTACTTCCTAATGTAAATGCTAATAGAAGAGAAGACAATAGCACTCCGATCCCATAATCCCAATAATACAATTCAAATCTCCATTCTTTTGAACTAAATTTTTGAGTATTGGCCCAGGAGCCCCAACATATCATGGTAATCACACAAAAAATAACTGCGGAGGAATAATTTTGAAGTATAAACATGAGCTATCGATTTTTATAAACTATTACATCTTGTAACTTACACTCAAAGCCAGGCACTTGATTCAACAATTTCAATTTTACCTTGTGATCGCCCGGTTTCAATTGATAATTCCATGTCAATTCATGCCTTCTAGTGGTGAATGAAACGGGTAGTTTTACTTTTTCAAATAAGGCGCCATCTACCCAAACCTCCATTTCAAAATAATCAGACAACAAAACACCCCATTTAGAGGCCTCTCCTCTTACAACAAAGCCAACACCATTGAAAGAAAATTCTTCCTCTGCTGTTAAGACCTTGCCTAAATTTAATTTTTCTTTGGGCGACAAGCCAACAAAACTTTCCTCATAGGGTACCGTTTTTATGGTCTCCAAAGGAATCTGAATTGTATTCCCGTTTACTTTTCCACCATGATTTTCAATATTTTTCAGCGCCTGTTGAAAACTCAATTGATACACTTTATTCAGTGAAGTACTGGTATATTTAAAATCAATATCCTCCGCCTCTTTTAATCCTTGCTTCCAATAAAGTGGGATTTTATCATAACCCACCATAACTCCCAAAATACCTGCCGCTGAAGAGGGATTACAATCTGCATCTTGACCACAATGTGTGGCCACATCAATTGTTTTGGTAAAATCGCCGTTCCCATATAACAATCCCATGACCACATAGGCTGAATTGACCGTTGCATCTATATTAAATGGAGCATATACGCCATCCGGACAACCTATATCATCAGTATATTTTTTCTGTACCTCAAGCCAAGTTTTTGTCCAATCTGTTGGATATTGTCGATGCCATTTAATCACATCAGCAATGCATTGATAATATCTACTTTGTTTAGGAATTGTTTTTAATGCCTCCTGCACAACTTTAGAAATATCATTGTATATAAAAGCTTGGGTATAGCATGCTCCTAAAAATACACCGCCATAATACCCATCTCCGTAGTTCATGATATGGCCAATTTTATTCGATATTTCCGATGCTGCATTGGGCATGCCAGGCGACATCAACCCTGCAAAGTCACATTCAATTTGGTAATCAATACAATCGGCATGAGGATTATTTAGCCAATGGCCAGAGGCAGGGGCATCCATTCCATTTAATAGGTTGTATCTACCCGCCTGATTGGCATGCCATAAAGCATAACCAGCCTTTGCATAGGCTTTTGCATGAGAGGACATAGGGGCGCCTAAACCTTCTCGATCCATTACCTCAACAAAGGTGATATCCATGTATAAATCATCATAAAGTCCAGGATTATTAACCATAGTTTGCTTTAAATAGCCCGGATACCAAGGAATGGGATGATATTTGTTGATCATCGTGCCATTGTAACGAAATTCAACCGGGCCACCATACGTTACTCCTATGGTTTGTCCGGCCCACCCTCCTTTTATTTTATTTTTTAAAGCCTCAGCACTAATTGAAAATGATTTTCCTTGACCAAATACAATACTACTAATAAGTAAGAAGTAAGAAGAAAGAAGGAAGAAGAAAGAAGAAATAAGGTTTTTTTTCATTGTTATTTAGTAACATTTTGATATAAATATTTTTTCATAATCCGGTCAATAAATCCAACGGCATCAATTGTTTTCCCAATTTCGGCATTCGGTTTTCCCCCTGGAATAATTTTAGTAAACCCCTTTTCATCAACCTCAATATGAACTTTTTCAGTTTGAAATAAGGTTGGATAGGCCTCCATTCCAATTGCCACCGGATCAAAAAGTGTAGGGGTTTCATTTCCCCAGAGTACATAAAGTCCACTCAGAGCATTGGTCAATGGCGATTGCCTTTGAAGAATTCGGTCGCGTTGAATTCGATCTAATTTAACCATGGAGGTTACGTCTAAACCTGCATAAATAATCTTAGCCCCAGAATTGACAAATTTCTTTGCTGCAGGAATATCAACAACCACATTCCATTCAGCATCTACAGGAGGTTTTGCTGCATAGCCTAGGCGAAATGAGCCAAACATAGCATAAATCGCCTTTGCTTTCTTCAATACCTCTGGATCTTTATCGATGATGTCACTAAAATTAGTCACAGGGCCCACTGAAAAAATGATGATTTCCCCAGGAAATTTATTTAAGGACGTTTGAATAAATTCTGCAGCAGGCATTTTATTGAGTGGCGGTTTAAATCCTTCAACATAATAAAACTGTTCGGCAAACCAATTTGCACGCTCAGTTTGTTTAGAGGTATTTCTTCCCACATAAACGGGAATATGTGATTGTCCCGTTTCTTCCAATAATTTTTGAGCAAGCCTTGCACGATCTTCAGTCCGGCCATAGCAAGTTGTTATTCCTAAAATTTCATATCGATCTTGCATTGTTAATAATAAACCCAAGGCATAAGCATCATCGATATCATCTCCCAAATCACAATCAAATATCACTTTTTGCTTTTGTTGCCCAACCAATTGGAAAGCTAAAAATAAAAGTAAAAGTATTTTTTTCATGAAATATCTTTTAAATAAGGCATAGAGGCCTGAGCCCCCATTCGAGTAACAGAAAACGTTGCTGCTTTACAGGCAAACTCAATTGCCATTTTCCAATCCAATCCATTGCACAATGCAAAGGTCAAAGCACCATTGAAACAATCGCCCGCTGCCGTGGTATCGATGGCATCCACTTGTTTGGTTTCAATGAGCATGGATTGGTTTTCAGAAACATAGAGAGCCCCTTTTGACCCTAGAGTGATAATGACATTTTCTACCCCCATATCCAACAAACTATTAGCTGCTAGCTGAGCCGTTTCCACATCGACCACTAGAATACCGGTTAGTAAAGATGCCTCCGTCTCATTGGGCGTAATAGCATAGAGATTTTTCAACAAGTTTGCAGGCAAAGGCTGAGCAGGAGCCGGATTTAAAATAGTTTTCAATCCTTTTTCATTGGCCCGTTTAATCCCCTCATGTACCGTTTGCAGCGGAATTTCCAATTGAAACAAGGCAAAATCACCTTTTTGAAAGCTCCTAGAGACAGATTCAATTTCTTTTTTTGAAAGAAATTGATTGGCTCCCGCAGCCACAACGATTGTGTTTTCACCTTTGGCATCCACTGTAATCAACGCTACCCCTGAAGGCTGTTCTGTTTCAAATGAAATATATTCAGTTTGAATACCCTCCTTTTTGAAATGATCAATAGCTTGCCTTCCAAACAAATCGTCGCCCAGTTTTGCAACAAATACCACCAACCCCCCTAGCCTGGCGGCAGCTACTGCTTGATTTGCACCTTTGCCTCCCGGATTTATCAAAAAATGATTTCCCATTACCGTTTCACCTGGTTTTGGGTGACTTTCCGAGCAAATAACCATATCGGTATTTGAGCTGCCTATAACAAAAATAGATGGCATATATCGAATAGAATTTGTCTAATTTACAATTATTTAATCTAAATTATTGATTTTTTATTTTAAAAGTATAAATTTAACAAACTAAATTAAATGCTAAATTATCTATGAAAAATTCAAGGAGAGATTTTATAAAATCGGCAGCCGTGGCCGGAATTAGTTTACCACTTACCAATACGTTTTCGATTGGAAAATCAAATCCATTGCAAACGAGCAATCGCGATCAAATGATGAATTTCATGGATAACAAGGCAAGTTCAAATTATATTCCTGGCGGATTTTTCATGCACTTTAATAAAAAAGGTGATGAAGCTGTTAAGGCGCATTTGGACTATTACAGAGCCACCAAAATGGATTTTGTGAAAATCCAATTTGATGGAATGAGTCTTCCCTTGATGCCTGAAATAAAAACGGCAAAAGATTGGTATAAAATGCCCATTTTTAAGGAAGACTATTTTGAACCCATTGTTTACATCATCAAAAAATTAGTAAAAGAGCTTAAAAACGAAGCCCTTATTATACAAACCTTGTACTCACCTTATCAAATGGCCAAGCAAGCTGTACCTTGGGATCAATTAGTCAAGCATGTCTATGAAGATCCTGAGGCAGTTTCTCGGGGCATGGAAAATGTAACCTTATCGATTCTCAATTTTGTACAAGCCGGAGTAAATGCCGGATTAGATGGTTTTTACACCTGTGCACAAGGCGGAGAAACCAATCGTATTGCAGATATAAATTTATTCAATCGAACAATCAAAAATTTCGATATGCTGCTTTACAAAGAGGTAAATCAACTTGTTCAACATAACATTCTACACATTTGTGATTATGATGGCAATTACGACCAATTTGAAAAAAGGTTTAAAGATTACCCAGGTCAAATTGTGAATGTACCTCTACAGGCAGATGGAAAAGATTTTAGTTTGTCAGATGCCTATTCCATTTTCAATCGACCTGTTATGGGTGGAATGGACCGGCATGGGGTTATTGCAAAAGGAACACCCTCTCAAGTAAAAATTGCTACCGAAAAAATGTTAGCGAACGCTCCTGCAAAAACCATTATAAGTGGAAATTGCACGGTTGCCTCAGACACCCCAATAGAAAATATACGAACTGCTATAGAGGTAGCACACCGTTTCAGGGCATAATATATAACTATTTGGTAGAAGCGCGGTCCAAACGATCATTCATGCTAATACCGAGTCCATACTCGGGTAGGCGTTCTACAATGATTAGGTCGACCGACTGCTCTTCTAATCGATGCATGGCTTGGTATAAATTTCTAGCTGCTTCCTGTAAATCGGATTGAGCAGACAAAACCTCAAAGGAGGTAACATTCGGTCCATCCCATTTTACCCGGTTGAACCATATCACTCCAATTCTTTTTTCAGGAGAGATACTTAATAAGAAACCTGGCTCTTTTGAAACAACCAAAGCACAAAGAGGCGAATAATGTTTTAAACTCATTCCTGGAGCGATGGACTTTTGGGTAGACGTTGTTTTATCAACTACTTTTCCTGTAATCGATTCAATATCCTCTCTACCAATTGCCCCCCACCGATACACCAAAATTTCATTGGACTCTTCAGCAATTATAGTTGATTCCACTCCTGCCTGACAAGCTCCACCATCTAAGGTATACGTTTCAGGAAAATATTTTTCAACATGCTGTGCGCATGTTGGACTAATTCGATTGTATAAATTGGCACTTGGAGCCACCAAGGGAAACGGCAATCGGTTTAATAAATCTAATGTAAGTGGATGATTTGGCATTCGAACAGCCACTCGGGCACTCCCCGACGTCACTTCGTTTGGTATGGCTTCAACCTTGGGTAACAAAACAGTAAGTGGACCCGGCCAAAATTGATCCATTAAGCGCTCCAATTTAGTAGGTATTTTTTCAACTAATTGCTGCAATTGCTCCTTCCTTCCAATATGTACAATTAATGGATTACTTGAAGGCCTTTTCTTTAATTCATAAATCTTTTGAATTGCATTGACATCAAAAGCATTTGCCGCCAAACCATAAACCGTTTCCGTGGGAAGTCCGACAGCATTTCCATTTTTCAATTGGTCAATAATAAGATTTATATCACGCGTAATCATGTCTACTTAAGGGTTACAAAAATCACAATACATTGGGTCTTCAAATTCATTTTCAGTTGGTACATCAACCGTACATGTATAGTTACAAGAATGACAACAAAATTGTTCCATGAGAATCCCTTTTGTTGGTTGAAAACATTGTCCACACAATTTTCCTCGAATCAACTGATTAACAGAAAATCCAGGAATGCCACAATTGGGACATGCTTTTTTCATCTTTTTTATCAACTGTTGACCCAGCGATTTGATGTGAAGCATACGAGTTGGATTATGCATTGCTCGCATGTCGGTTTCCAAAAAGTAAGAACCATAAGAACTCATATAGTAATCAATTGCTTCTTGTAATTCCTTCATAGAACCAATACCTTTCCGAATATCCAATACATTATTTTCCGAAGATTTAATCATTAGCTTGTGGCTTGGGAAGCTCACCATATTTAAAAATTCGCTTAAATCCGTTTGACCAGGAAATGCAGCTGAAGCAAAATTGGTATTGGTGCTTAGCGAGTGAACCGAAATTTGATAATTATATTTGAAATCACATAGCAATAAAATTTCTTCATTTCCTGGAAGAAAAAAATAATGGGGATGTGACCCAAATGAACCTTCTGATGCAAGAACTAAATCAATACCTGTTTGTTCAAAGGCTAATTGACATTTTTTTTGAGCTGTTTCAATTGCACTTTCTTGCCTTTTTATTTCACCTGAAAAAGTTCCCAATTGATCTGTATCCAATGCTTCTAAAGCAACATAATGCAAGTCGAATTCTTGGGCCAAAATCGGCCCAAGAACTTTACCTTTTTGATGTTTAGTGGCAACGGTAAAGGTCCTATTCGAAAAATAATCCATTAATTAACAATTTTGAATTACTTGAAAATATATGGGCAACCCAATGGAAATATTGAATGGGAAAGTTACACCCAGTGCCATCGGGATGTATATACCTGGGTCTGCTTGTGGAGCTACAATTCGCATAGCAGCTGGAACCGCAATGTAGGATGCACTGGCCGCTAAAATCGAAAAGATTAAGCGATTACCAATTTCGTCGGTTATGAACTGACTTAAAAAAGCCACCAGTAATCCATTAAATAAAGGAACAAAAATACCAAAAAGAATCAAGAAATATCCCTGTTTACGAAAGGCCGAAAAACGTTCAGCAGCCACCATGCCCATGTCCAACAAGAAAATTGCTAAAAATCCCTTGAAAATATCGGAGGTAAAATGTTTTATACCTGCGGTTTGGCTTTCATCGGATAAAAAACCGATCAATAAACTGCCAAAAATCATTAAAACACTACCATTTGTCAAGGAGTGTTTTAGAGCTGGTTTCCAACTAATTTTTTCATTTGATAATTGATTGCCATTTTTTGAAGCCAAATTGATTAAAATGACCCCCATTATAATGGCTGGAAACTCCATCGATGCCATTACAGCAACCATTTCTCCACCAAAATGAATCTTATTCATTTCTAAAAATGCAACGGCAGTCACAAAAGTGACTGCACTAACTGAACCATATGAAGCTGCAATTGCACCTGCATCTGGTACCCCAAGCTTCGATTTCAGAATAAAAAAGGTATACACTGGAATAATAGTTGCTAATAAGAGTCCAAAAACAAGCGATTTAATAATTTCTCCATTGATGCCTGAACTTGCCAACTCCGAACCGCCATTAAAACCGATTGACAATAATAAATACAAAGCAATGAAACTCTTAGAGGCCTTTGGTATTTCCAAATCGCTTTTTACGACTTTGGCAACCACCCCAAGTAAAAAAAATAACAAAGTTGGATTGCTTAAATTGAAGGTTAATAATTGAAAGTTTAGCATGTTATTTTGTTTTTGATGCGATGATTTTTAGGACAGTCAATTCCGTAAAAATAAAGAGTGAAAGATAGGCTAGTGAAAATGAATTATTTTCTTCAGAAATGATACAAAAAAGAAGAAAAATGGATAAAACTAAACAAATTAGTAATTGAAGAAAAGTGGAATTTTTGGTCATTTTTTAAATTTTTGACAAAATAAGCATCCATTTTTTAATAATTTTTATTTAAGTTTATAATGAAATGCATAAATATTTTTTATGAATTATACTTTAAATCAACTATTGATTTACCAGAAAGTGGTGGAAACAAGGAGCATAACAAAGGCTTCAGAAGAATTGAATTTAACGCAGCCGGCGGTTTCCATTCAGATCAGAAATTTTCAACAACAATTTGATATTCCATTGATTGAAATTATTGGAAAAAGAATTTTTGTAACAGAATTTGGATATGAAATAGCAAAATCTGCAGAGGAGATTATTCAGCAAATTCAACACATCAATTATCAATCGAGTGCCTTCAAGGGATTGCTAATAGGTACATTAAAAATTTCGGTTGTCTCAACGGCCAAATATGTTTTGCCTTACTTTTTAGCAGATTTTATCAAATTGCATCCAGATGTTGATTTAAAAATAGAGGTATCTAATAGGGAGCAAGTTTTAAAAAGTCAACAAGAAAATGAGGTTGATTTCAGTATGGTTTCCCTTCATTTTGATACCTTATCCTATGAATACATTCCTTTGTTTAAAAATGAATTATATTTAGTTGGGAATCCAGAAAATGCAAAGCATTTTCCGGATTTGAATAAAAATTTCAACTTTGATCAATTACCTTTAATTTTCAGAGAAGAGGGCTCAGGGACAAGAAGGGTAATGGAGAAATTTTTAAATGATCATCAAATTAAAGTCAAAAAAAAATTGGAATTAACCTCCAATGAGGCAGTAAAACAGGCTGTTATTGCTGGACTCGGCTACTCGATAATGCCATTGATTGGCATAAAAAATGAAATAGAATTTGGGAAGTTATGTATTATTCCACAAAAAAATTTACCCATTTCAACTGATTGGATGTTTTTGTGGCAACGAGAGAAAAAATTGTCTCCTGTTGCTACCGCATTCTTGACATATTTACGGTCCAATGCAAGTGCCATTGTTCAGAAAAATTTCTTAACATAATCTTATGAAAACATTATTCTATTGCACGCTCCTTTTCAGTCTTTTGTTATACGCTTGTTCTTCTTCCACAATTCCACCAGGTGCTAAAGCGGTAGATCAATTTAACAAAAGTAAATATTTAGGTAAATGGTTTGAAATTGCTAGAATGGATTTTTTCTTTGAAAGAGGACTAATCAATACCAGTGCGTTTTATGCACTCAATGAAGATGGCTCCATTAAAGTTGTGAATAGGGGATACAATCCAGAGAAAAACGAATGGAAGGAGTCTGTCGGAAAGGCAAAATTTGTTGGAAAAGAAGATGTTGGAATGTTAAAAGTATCCTTTTTCGGTCCTTTCTATGGTGGTTACAATGTAGTCGCACTCGACTCCAACTACCAATATGCTTTGGTAGCTGGAGAAAAGTTAGACTATTTATGGATTTTGTCGAGGCAAAAAACAATACCTGAATCGGTGAGAAAATCTTATTTAGAGCTTGCTCAAAAAATTGGTTTTGACACCAAGGCATTGGTTTGGGTCAAGCAAGATTAAAATTTAATTTTATCAGTACCATAAGGACCTCTTTGATTTCTGCTTAGATACGTATTTGCTTCCGCATCGTTGATAAATTGTTCATTTAGGGAATCCCAATGCAACTTTCTTCCTAGTTTCATGGAAACATGGGTTATTAAACAAACCGTACAGGCACGATGACCTATTTCAATCGGTGAGATGGGTTCTTTTCTGGTTTCAATACAATCCAGCCAATTGCCATGTTGGTCATCAGAATGGTATAAATGAATTTCATTTTCACCAATAACCGAATCTAAAATAGCTGGATTAGAAGCATCAATGGCTTTTGCCATAACCTTGTTATTGGGATCGCTTGAAGTAACCGCATAATCTCCTCTGGAGACAAAAATCCAACCTTCGGTTCCTTCAAAACGAATTCCATTTGGATAGGCGCCGCTTGTAAACATCGTCACTCCGTTGGCGTATTCAGCCTTCGACATAAAATCCCCATGCACATCCCAAACACCTGATTTTGGAAATTCGGCTACTGCCTCTATTGTCATGGGACCCGTCAATTCGGTATCCATTCCCCAAGCAGCTGAATCAAAATGATGTTGACCCCAACCAGTTATCATTCCAGCCCCAAATTGTTCCATACGCAACCAACCTGGACGATCATATCCCACCTGTGGATGAACACGTAATTCATTATAGGGGATGTATGGGGTTGAACCCAGCCACATGTCATAATTTAAATTTTTAGGAACCTGCATTTCTTTAACCGCAGGACCAGCAGGGTCCCCTGGCAAGCCAACCCGAACAGTATGTAATTTGCCAATTCTACCATTTCGAACCAATTCAGCTGCCCTTTTAAATTGTTTCCAAGAACGTTGTTGGGTGCCCACCTGTAAAATTCTTCCTGTTTTTTTTATTACATTTGCCAACTGACGACCCTCTTTAATGGTCAAAGAAGTTGGTTTTTGCAAATAGATATCTTTACCTGCTAAAGCCGCTTCCATCGCTGGCTGTGCATGCCAAAAATCAGGAGTACTGATCATAACGGCATCAATGTCTTTATTGAGAAGAAGTTCGCGATAGTCGTCATACATCCTTACATCAATATAGTTCTTATTACCTGTTTTCTTGGTGTAATAAGATTCGATTAAATTTTTAGTGTCTACCGTTCGGTTACTGTCTAAATCACAAACCGCCATGATTCTCGCCTTATCGAATTTCCAAGTTCCTGGTAAATCATGGCCTCGGGCAATTCGACCACAACCAATTTGGCCTATATTTATTTTATTGCTTGGCGCATCTTTACCCCCCAAAACATTTGCAGGTACAATACTTGGAAAGCCAAAAGTCGCTATGGTGCCAACTGTGGCTTTTTGAATGAAGTTTCTTCTTTTCATATGCTGCGGGTAATTTTAGTTGCGTTTTTCTGAGCGATTAATGCCAATTCCGTTGCTAAAAAACAATGATCTTGTCCCATTGCCGTTTCGGTTCTATTAAGTACATCATTAACCAACAATTCGCCATGTGGCAGTTCCACATTTTTGCAATCGATATATAACATTTCTTTTTGAGTAACAACATATAAATGACTGCCGGGACCGTGTTGTAAATTGGCAACATCTGTATTTTTTCGAATTTCCATGTATCCTTCAGTTCCTAAAATCGTTAAACGACCATCTCCCCAGGTGTTTAGTCCGTCGGGGGTAAACCAATCGACCCGTATATAACCAGACCCCCCATTTCCTCGCAACATGAGGTCACCGAAATCTTCAAAATTTGGGTATTGTGGATAGTTGTGATTTGCTACTTGGGAAGCAACCACTTCTCCCTTGGTCGATTTAGTAAAATGCAAGAACTGGTCTACTTGATGCGATCCAATATCGGTGATGATTCCACCATAATATTTTTTATCAAAGAACCAGGAAGGTCTAGAAGATATACTCATTCGGTGAGGACCCGTTCCTAAAGTTTGGATAACCTTGCCAATCATGCCTGTATCGACTAATTGACTTGCCTTTTCGGTAGCCTTATTTTCAAATCGTTCAGAATAGGATATGGAATAAATTCGTTTGGTCTCTTTTTGAACTTTTTTAACTTCTGCTAATTGTTCCAAGGAGGTAATCCCTGGCTTATCGACCATGTAATCTTTTCCCGATTTCATCACGCGAATGCCAAGGGGCGCTCTTTCTACGGGAGTAATTGAGCTTAGGACTAATTTAATTGAGGGGTCATTTAAAATAGCTTCTTCACTTGAAACTAATTTAGCTGTTGGGTATTTTTTAGCAAAATCTTTGATTAAATCCGGTTCCTTCGCATAATATGCAACAAATTCGCCACCTCCTCTAATAATGGAATTCGCCATGGTATAAATATGCCCATGATTAATTCCAATCACTCCAAACTTCAACCGTGGAGCAATCGTTTTTTCTTGAACTTTAGGGACAAATAAATTGGTAGCGTCTTTTAGTTGGTGAGGAAAAGAAGGAATAAAAGCCGCACTTGAAATGAGTCCTGCTTCTTGTAAAAATTTTCTGCGGTTTGAAATGTTTTTATTCATTTGAATTTTCAAATAGGTTTATAAATAATAAAAGTAGAAAAAATAATTTTCAAACGTATTATTTACTAATTTGAAATTTAATATAAAAATATCAAGTGAGCGTCTTTAATTCTGTTTCTTCTCTTAAAAATATTAGCAATCAATTACCAAGTGAAGGGCCTTTGATGCCGACTCTATTCATTGGTCATGGTTCTCCAATGAATGGGATAGAAGACAATGAATTTAGTAGAACTTGGGCTGCAATGGCCAAAGAAATTCCAACACCAAAGGCTGTAATTATCATTTCAGCCCATTGGTTAACCAAAGGGTCTCATATAACTGCTATGAATTCTCCTAAAACCATTCATGATTTTGGTGGATTTCCAAGGGAGCTTTTTCAAGTGCAATATCCGGCAAAAGGTGATCCTGAACTTGCCTTGGAAACGAAGCGATTGGTAAAAAGCACAAATGTAGAACTTGACCATGATTGGGGGTTGGACCACGGAGCTTGGACTATCGTTCGGCACATGTATCCAAAAGCAGATATTCCTATATTACAATTGAGTATTGATTATGGCAGAAACTTGCAATTCCATTACGATCTGGCAAAAGAATTGTTTGAACTGAGAAAAAAGGGAGTTTTGATCATCGGTTCAGGTAATATGGTCCACAATTTACGGATGGTTGCTTGGGACAAACTAAATGCACCAGAATATGGTTTTGATTGGGCCATAGAAATGAATACTAAGTTCAAAAATTTGATCTTACAAGATGAGCATAAATCATTGATAAATTATACTTCATTAGGAAAGGAAGCTTTACTTGCTATTCCTACACCAGACCATTATATCCCTCTGATTTATATTTTGGGTTTAAAGGGTAAGAATGATCCCATCCGGTTTTTCAATGACAAAGCCGTTGGAGGTTCATTAACGATGACTTCTGTAAAAATTGGATAAAAAAATAAACAGTTTATCCATTTTTATTTAACTTGATTAAGTTTCGAAAGTTCTAATACTATTTATATCAATGTACGAATACGTACCATATTTATCATTTTTAACCAGCGGCATTGGGCTATTATTCATCCTTTACCTTTTAATTCGATTCAGTAAGTATTCCAAAACATATTGGTTAATTGGAATTAT